>JAHJFH010000348.1 GCA_018824925.1 Thermoplasmatota archaeon | reverse complement strand
TTATTTGATGATATTGATGCACAATCAGATTTTGCTACGTATGTGACATTGGATTATAAATCAATGGAAGATGACGATACTCTAGTTTTTACTGATACAATTTCGGAGATTCAGTATTTAACCGATGTTGATGCTACTAAAATTGTATTTACCATTAAGATTGGTGAAACGGGATGGAAATCAACTCAGTTCTTTTTCAATGGGGATATAACTGATACCTATTCAGTTGGTGATTCGGTAAGAATTACAGTCACTATTAAACATGTGACATTATATGATGTTGAAAGCATGGATGTCGATATGGAAATATATGATGAAACATGGGAAAGTGAGGAGTATTATCATTCTCATATGACAACATCAACAGGTGGATTTTATCCTATGCCAATTAGTACAATAACAAAGATATAACGAAAATAGATAGTAAAAAATAACTCACTCTATTACAATAATTTACATAATATTTTTAAAAAGAATAATGATGAAGGAATTAATGCGTTTAAAAATTACTAGTATTTGGCTAATATTTCTTCTATCATCTTTATTATCACTTTGCTTTACACCCGTTATTGCAGATGAAAATCCTGAACCAAATAACATTAACATATCTGAAGACAATATTATTAAAGCTGGGATATATGTTATTTCGATAGGTAACTTTGAATTTACAAAAGGAACCTACATTCTTGATTTCTATTTAGTATTTAAATACAATAATCACAATATTACGCCTACAAACTTTGAATTCATGAATGGACGACCAGTATTTAAGGAGAAAATCTATGAGAGTATAACTAATGAATCCACTGAAATCTGGTATCGAATCCAAGCAAACCTTTTCATTACCCCACATTTCAAGAATTATCCCTTCGATGTTCAAAATCTTTTAATTATTATTGAAGATTCAAAATTAAATACCTCTAACTTACAGTATATTCCTCTCGATGAAATTATCGGGATTGATGAACAATTTCAACCCGCTGGCTGGAATATCCAATCTTACGAATTTTCAATACATGAACATATATATCCCTGGGAGGAGGAATATTCACAAGCACGTTTATCAATAACTATAGCACGCGAGACCGGCCCTACTGTAATAAAACTATTACTCCCACCATTGATTTTCTGTATCGTTTCAGGCTTATCATTCTTTTTCAAAGCAGATAAAATAACCCATCGCCTTGGATTAGGCACCAGCATGCTCATATCCGCAGTAATGTTTCATTTAAGCCAAACATCATCATTACCAGCATTGCCTTATTTGATATTAATCGATAAAATCATGCTATCCGTTTATGCGTTTCTTGCCTGTTCACTCTTAGCAACAACTATAATCTATATTGATGAAGAATATTGGAAAGATGTCGATTACACACAAAAAGTCAATCGATATGGCGCGATTATTACAATCACCTTTCCCTTACTTGTTTTCAGTATCTTATATTTCTTATAACAGCAAGCTATAAGTTCATTTCACAAAAATATTCATATAAATACTAGCCTAATTAATCTCAACAATAACAACATTTATATTAATCAACCCCGTTATAAACTTGTTGAAAATCGATTCGATAAACAAAAAAATACTATACCTACTACAAAATGACGCCCGTTTATCCTACAAAGACATCGCACAACAATTAAACCGATCAGACTCCACAATTCGTGATAGAATCAAAGCATTAGAACGAACTGGTATCATTCAACGATATGTCGCAATTATCGATAAAACTTCACTAGGATTTAATTATTTTGCAATGATCTGCGCCAATCCCAACTCAACAACAAACCTTGATGAAATCACAGAAAAAATAAAACAAGTCGATAATGTTTTACGAGTATACCAAACATCAGGGGAACATCGACTCGCAATATTTTGTGTTGCCTCCTCATATGATGCCTTAAAAAAAGTAATAGAAAAACATCTCCTTCCTCTTGGGTTAGAAGATGAAAAAATAGTCATCGTATTGAAAGCTGATCACGAATTTTTGTCACCATTAGTAATTCCATAAAAAAAACCGGATTAAAATAAAACTAGAACCATATTTATAAGATAAGGTTCCTCGAATTCCGAGGACATTATTAAAATAAACACTATTTGTTAGTGTAATGAACTTTTTTTTTACCACTATCCAGGAGAAGTTTTTATCTCTATAAATCAAATTAATGAAACTGAGGCACAACCTTATGAAAAAATTATTATCAATAAAAACGCTGGTAATCGGATGTATACTCATCCTTCTCACTGCAACCACAGCACCAATGCTTGCATCAACCACACCAAAACAAACACAACAAACCAACACCATGACATTCACCATTTATGAATGCAACTCAAAAAATATAATAAAAAATCAACAAACCGTACCCATGGAACAAGGAAAAAATCTTCTTGAAAACCTACTCAACTCACAAATAACACAAGAAAATTATTATATCAAAATGGACGAAAAACTGACACTACTCAAAGAAAATAATATCATATCCACTCAAACCGCTGAATCAGTTGCCAACACACTGAACACACACCAAAAAATCATGCAAAAACGTATCTCCGTACCCACACAGGGAAAATATATTGACACCGCCAACATCATCAACCTACTATTCTTCGGAATAAAAGGAGAACGAACCCTAAAAATTGGTGAAATCCTCCTCAGACAATTCCCCTTCCTCAATGGATCCATCGCCGCAAAATTCACCTTCATCCACAGTTTTGAAGGAAACGGAAGCATATTCAGCCTAGGATTATTAGGATTCAAATACAGCTACGGATACAATAAAACCGCCTACCCAGAATACCCACACTTCCCTGGCATTATCGGAGGTAACATCGCCTTCACAGGAATTCTCATAGATGTCCAAGCAGAAGAACCTGGATTAGCAGGACATTATTTCATAGGCGTAGGCATGACCTTTGTCACCCTATGGAATAAAATACAATAACAACAACCACAAAATAAGGAATAAAATAAGAAGCGAGCTATATAATAACACACAATTGTGGTGCTTATTACATATCCCCTTCTCCAAATTTTTTTTTATTTACTAATTTAATAATAAATAGAGAATAGAATCTGATTTTTTATCCTGATCATTTACATTTACCATTTTCCAATAATAGTTAGTTACCGGTATAAACCTCAGTTTCAAGAATATCAGGTATCTCCACCCGTTTTAAAATATCAAATACCACTTTATCAGAAGAAAGTCCCGCAAGTTCAGACTCCGCCGATAAAATAACACGATGCCCTAAAACCTTTGGTGCAACAGTTTTGACATAATCTGGAATCACATAATTCTTCCCACGAATCAAAGCATAGGCTTTTGACGCATATAATAAATGCTCACCCGCACGGGGACTAGCACCAATTACAAGCTCCTTCGCCTTTCGTGTTTCCTGTAAAATACGAATGATATATTGCATAATGCTTTCATCTGCATAGACGTGATGATGCATACCAATAAGTTGTGTAATCCATTCCTTTTCCACAGCCTGAATAGTAGTATCTTCATGCGCTGCTTTCATTTTTAGTAATTCCAATTCTTTTTTAGGTTCAAGATAATCCATAGATACACGATACAAAAAACGATCTAACTGAGCCTCAGGTAAAGGATACACCCCCTCCGTTTCTATAGGGTTTTTCGTCGCAATAACCAAAAATGGATACGGTAAGGGAAGGGTTTTTCCCTCAATCGTAACCTGTTGTTCCTGCATAGCCTCAATTAAAGCAGATTGTGTTTTTGGTGGTGCTCGATTAATCTCATCTGCTAATACTAACTCCCCAAATATTGGTCCCTTCCGTAATTTAAAATCCTGATCTTTTTGATCATAAAACATGTGCCCTAAAATATCTGAAGGAAGGAGATCCTGGGTAAACTGCACTCGATTCCAGGATAGTCCAGTAACGGTAGCAAAGGTCTTTGCAAGAGTGGTTTTTGCGATACCGGGTACGCCCAGCATAAACATATGTCCCTGGGCAATTAAACAAACTAAGAAATCATCCACAACATCCTCATAGCCCACTACAACCTTTGCGACTTCTTTGCGTATCGCATCACAGGTTTTTTTCACTTGATGTACATCAAGAGATTCATCAGGTTTTGTATGTTTCATTATTGTTCCATCCTTTCTATCAATTCATTAAGTTTTTGGCGATTCCATGTCGGATGTCGCTTAAGGAGGTCCTCTATCACCTGCTCATTTTTGGGGGATATATGTTCATCCGATGATCGTATCAGCAATCGTTCAACTTTTTGTATCAGATATGTTGGAATAGGGGTAAACCATGCAAGGAATAAAAAAACTACTACTAAAAGTATACCAATTTTCACGGGAAGACTTATCACAGAGGGAAAGAAATATGAAATCTGCAGGGGTGTTGCTATGTCTCTGTGGCTTTCATCAAATATCACTGTGTTACGATCCTTAAAAATATATGTAAAAAGGTTATCGCGGAAGTTTCGATTGTCGGCATGATCTCGCATGCTGTTAATCATTATTGATGGTGTTGAACAGAGGATGAGTTCTCCAGCACCGATTTTTTCTATCGCAAGTACAGGAAATGGGCCTTGTGCCTCGTTTGAATCATAAACACCGTTTTCTGTTGCATCAAGCCAGCTCATTGAACTACTTCGAGCAATGACAGTTGTATTACGACCTACCTGTAAGGATGAAGGATAATTTAGTAAAACTGAGGAAACATTATTTACAAACATATGAGTAGGCTGGGGAAACTCATAGACTGTGACAAAACTAGCATTTTTCTCAAATGATAGATCAAGTAATAATTTACCTGAGAACCGTGTCGTTGCATTGATACCTGCCAGTATTTGATTACCCGAACCAAAATCATCGGCAAGGAGCAACCGACCACCATTTTGAAGAAAACTTCTGAGATAGTTAAGCTCCTCATTATCAAATGGTTCCCGAGGACCAAGTAGAATGATCACTGATGCTTCGGGGGAAAGCATATATTTAACAAAAGATTGTTGATTGACGGTTAACTCATTTTGATCGACAAACAGGGTTGGTTGAAGTTTCCCGACCTTGTATGCACGAACACCTAAGGTACTACAGCCATTCCAATTAGGGTTATACACACTAAAATCACTTGAACTTAACACCACGGGTGTTGCTAAAGAAAGTATTAGCAGCAATATCCCAATGCCACCGATGATGATGAATTGATAGATTCGTTTCATTGTTGGATCCATCTAATCAATCACCCCCGTGGGTCATAACAATAAAGATGCTATGATCAAATGTCAGGAGCTGGTCATAGGTCACGGGTGATGGTGCATACATAGCCTGCTCAAATGTTTCAGTAATAATCTGGACATCTTTTACTGAAAAACCTTGATGCATCATATGAGATTGAACATCGAGATGGGTGTCTGTTGATGTAATAGGTATACCTTCGGTACTAAGAAATCGTAATAGCATTTTATATTGTGCAAAGACCGCGTCTTGGATAGCATCCTGCGTTAATTGCGCTCCACGATGAATTCGATGAACGGTTCGACTAATGCGCTGAGAAAACCGTATACGTGAACGACCTGGACTACCGCACTCCTGATCAAGGACAAGAGAGGGTTGTGATTGTCCCATCCATGCAACTAATCGCTCTCTAAATAACCAAATAATGCTGAATGCGATAATGACAGTAATGATGATTATCACTATGGGGAGGTATGCCCAAAATGACACAGATAGTGCTATCGAAACATCATCTGATTGGCTCCCTCGCCACCTTAAATTCGTTGATCGAAACCGAGCATGAACTTCATATGACCCAGCACCCATACCATCGGTATTGTACACATAGTCATAACTTCCAAATGCCGAGGTTTGTACAATCCCAATCTGTGTATTCCCTAGATAAATATCAACCGATGCATTTACCACAGGAGACCCATCGATCTGACTACGTAAATTACCCAATACCACGACATCATCACCGATAGTAACCCTATCCTCAGTGCTAACTAAAGATAAAATCGTTGGTGTATCAATATAGAGCACCTCCGTTTCAGAAACGGATCCCTGATATAGTTCAGTATCAGGAACCAAACAATATACCATATAGGAGCCAAAAGACACATTTACTAAATATCGATAGGAAAACACACCATCTTCATCTGACCTCAAAGAAAAAACATATTTACCAACATTAAGTTGTAGGGAGGTCGAAACACCCTGCTCATGATAATCAGAAACCATACCCGCAATAGTACAGCTTTCATTAAGATAGACATGATGGGGATTTAACTGTAACGAAACCTGGGTAGGAATACGGAGAATCTGAATCTTTACTATTTTAGAATAATAATAGGTACCAGAAATGCGCATTCCCGCCATAAACTCATAGCCCCCATATCCATACACAATTGGTACAGGAATCATATAGTCAAATCGCCCAGAATCATCTGCCTTTATAGTAGCAAATTTGATGTTATTGCGATACAAATCCACCGTCTGATTCGCAATAAAACGACTTCCCGCCATACAATACCCATATAACAAAAATTCCTCACCAAGAAACACCTTATTCTTATCACTGAAAAGCGTGATTAAGGGCTTCTCATCAGGAAAAAAACCAGCAAACAGCTCAATATAAGATTCATACCGGTCAAGAACCTGTTCAATCATTTGAATAGACATACTTAGCTGTTCATCAGAAATCATCCAAGGATCCATTCTGAGAACTACTTCAGCTGTGTTGAGTTGTTGCCTACATAATCCGATAGCGCTACGAATTTCCGCCAATTGTTCCTGTGAACTAGATCCATTAGTACCATAAGAAAAACTCTCTACTAATCTATTGAACCCCTCAACAATAAACCGATGCTGGGCAACAAAACCAGAAATATTACCTACCATGGTTTCCATCGGAACAATCATCTCAGCAACATACGGAAAACTTCCCGCAATATGATCTATAGCACTAATGTCATCTAACGAAAAAAATAGTATCTTTCCCACAAAATTGGCTGATGTATCAGCAGCATCAAGCGCCTCTTCATTATACACAATATGCAATGATGTATTAAAATCAATAAAGCAATTTACTGCTAGTGACCAATTTAGGGCATCCCTACATCCTGAAATTCCAGAATAAACAAACCCATTAACAGAACGATAATCATCAACTGCATCATCAAACCATTTATGCGGCGGTGTTGCCATAACGGTTCCACTACATACTAAAAACCAGATGAGTAGGATACAGAAAAAACCTCCACGGAACCGCATCATTCCCCGTATAGTCGGACAAATGATTTAAATTCTTTGGGCTATTATCACCCTGCCCTTGCATAAAGGTTTTGAGGAGAACACCCCACAGTGCATCTACGACTACCCCTGCATCAACCACATATACGTGCCAAACTCCTTGGCAGTATCCTACTTATTATTAGTGTTCTATTCTTCACCCAACCCACCGACATTAACATCAAAATAGGCTTTACCTCTCTTCTCATCGGCCTTTTTATGATCGTAATGATAACCGAACGCAGTATCCCCCAACGACTGAGTACCGCCCAAATCAACGGAAACCTTAACGCCGTACAACAAATTACCAAAAACCTCAACCTCACTGGCAACGCTATTTTTCTCCCCACATCACAACTACGTTCTGAGGAACGTATCTTCATCCCTCTATCCAATGAGAAGACTACACTCCCTCAAATTGATGATGACTTTGTATTTGCAACTGGAGCTGACGGTACTAGCCTTGGTATTGCTATACCACCAGCCGGTCTTCCCCTTCTAAATGAACTCGAAACAGAAACAGCATTTACCCAAGCTGATCTAGATACCATAGAAGAAAAACTCCAAACCTTTGTTGGCAATGACCTACTCAAAACCGTAAAACTCACCCACCATCAAGACCACTACATCCTCCACCTGAACAGCCCCATGGGCTGTACTACTACTGATGCTCTAGCATGTCAATACCCCTGCCCTACCTGTAGCGCTGTTCTAACAGCCATTACTCGAGCTGCAAAACAACCCCTTAAAATCACTAGCTATGAAAACAGAGGAAACAACCGTATCTATCAATTTACCCTAGGAGAATAACACAGAATGTTAATGTCTGAAAAACTTACACTCATTATCACCCTTTGGATACTGCTTGTTCTCCTAATCACTGGCACATCAAATCTTGAAATCTTTTTCATCCTTATCTTCATCGGCGTACTTATTGTCCGTGAACTCTCAGATGTCTTCACCACCACCAATCTAAAAGATCGAATGAATCTCTTCATCTATTTCTTCATCATTATATTCATGGTTATTGTAGGCCAAAAAATTTTATCCATCTTACACATTTAACCCCCACTTGAGAGTGAACACAATGCGAATTACATTCACCACATTCCCCTACGATATACTCATCTGCATACTTTGGAGTATCATACTCCTTCCAACAGCCTTATTAAATCTTGATCAAACCCTTCGAATTATCCTCGGGCTTCCCTTTATTCTCTTCATACCTGGTTATTTACTTATTTTTGCATTATTTCCTACAAAAAAGACCACCCATGGTATCGATGGAATCGAACGGATCGCCTTGAGTTTTGGTCTTTCCATTGCCATCGTGCCCCTTATCGGCCTGGGTCTGAACTATACACCCTGGGGAATTCGACTGGAGCCCATCCTGCTCTCATTATTTCTCTTCATCATCCTCATGGCACTTATTGCCCTCTACCGCTGGTACACAACCCCAGCTAAAGACCGTTTTAGCATAGATCTAAATATAGAATTTCCAAAAGATCAAAAACCATTTGACAAAGCGCTAACCATAATTCTTGCAATAACCATCATTGCAGCGGGTGGATCTCTCATTTATGTCATTGTAACCCCACGAATTGGTGAACAATTCACCGAATTTTATTACCTCAGTACAGATCATCTAGCACATAATTTCCCCCGAAATCTCACCCTAGGACAAAACGCGACAATAATCCTGGGTATTGTAAATCATGAATACCGCATGATTAACTACACCATTGAAATTTGGTTGGTTAATCAAACAACGCTTTTTAATGAATCGACTAATGAAACCACAGTTCAATATCATCAGATGTGGTATCTAGACTCAATTCAAACGCAGTTAAATCATACCCCTATCGATATTGAAGGACCCTGGCAACCACAATGGGAAACAAATTACACCTTTACAATAAATCGTATTGGCACATTCAAACTCGCTTTTTTACTATATATTGATGAAGAAAACGTGTATGATCCCAACACCGATATAGCTCCAGACCCTGAGGAAAAACTGACGAGTGCATACCGGGATATACACCTATGGCTCACGATAACCGAATAAAAAATCAAAGGCTTTAATTAAACCCATTTCATAATCCCCCATCATCTGCTATGCCACTCGAACTAATTGAACTTGCCAAACTCCTTGGAGGTATTATCGCCCTGATCATCCCAGGATATCTCTGGAGTTTCATGTTTTCTAAACATCTGACGAAATCAGAACGACTTATCTTTGGATTTATCGTAACCATGGGGGCTCTCACTGTAGGATCTTTTACGTTAAATATTGTTATCGGTCAACCAATTACCCAAAACCTCATTCTTTTTTTGTATTTGATATACAGTATCCCAATCTATATTCTCTATGGACTTTCGATAGCCAGATTTGGATTTACCAAACCTAACTTTACTTATGTAAAAAAACCACACACATTCCTCTTATTGGTTATTCTTGGTTTTGCGGGCATTATGATGTTTCTGCCGCATCTTGTTAACTCACATTATTTACCATTTCATGTTGATGAATGGATCCATTGGGCACACACCCAATCAGTGATTATGTATCATGGAACAAGTTTTGTTAATCCCTTCTGGGGATCAGGGACTGCTGCTCCAACAGAAATAGGATTTCAACTTACCAACAGTGTACTTCATTGGATGACCACTGCAAATCTTAATACTATTTTTGTTTTCATGCCAGCAATCATCGGTATAATGCTTAGCCTTAGTGCCTATAACATTGGACAACGATCCCCCCGTAAATATGGGCTTGAAGCTGCATTTCTCATCAGCTTTATTCCTACCACCATTAGATATTTAGGTCCCTCTTTTTGGGTAGCTATTACCCTTGGTCTGCTTATACTTCTTTTTGTTATTTGGTTAGCCACCCATCAAAGTATCCAGGAAACTTTTTTCACCATGGCATTTCTTTGGTATCTTTTCCTCATTCATCCCCCAACTGCTGTCGCAGGAATTATTATCATAGGTATCTATACCATTTTTTTAGTAACAGAAAAACAATTCAAAATTGCAACGCTCCAAGCATTTTTTTTAGTTATCCCTCTCTTAGTTATCTATTATTTTACTTCTCGCTGGGACATAAACATTGAACAATTCCTTTCCGCAACCTACGGAGATCAATTCGAACTTCAGTTCTCTCGTATTTGGGTGAGTTTTGAGCATCTTGGTATCATCACATGGATACTGTTCATCCTTGGTACCTATTTTAGTTTCACCCGCGGTAAAGCAATGCATCGAACACTTAGCATCAGCGGTATTGGTTTTATCATCATCATCGGATTATATGATCATCTCAACTATGGTGTTCCAATTATTTATGAACGAACATTCATGTACCTCTTTCTCATTGTGACCCTCATCGCAGGTTTTGCCTTAGCAGAACTACGAACCACAATAGCTACACTTTCCGAGCATCCATGGTTAACAAAAAAACTCAATAAACACAAGAAACTATTTCCCAAACTACAATACCTCGTACCCCTCATCGTCATCATTATCCTTCTTACAACATCTGTACCAGCACATATCAACATCCCCTATTATACCCAATTAAATGAACAGGACTATGAAACCGCATTATGGCTGAAGAAAAACCTTCCTGCCGCCCGAGATAACAATCACAGTTACGACCGAGTCGCTATAGACCCGTTTAAAGCCGCACCATTCTCCGCAGTAAGCGGCCTTTACATAGCATTTAGTAGTATGCATCCACTGCTACGGCAAAGTCAAACTGATAAAATAACTGAATTTCTTAAAAACCATTGTAATGACACTAGTTTTTTGAATAAATATAAAATAAGTGTCATCTACGCACCCTCCTGTAACAACTCAGATCTCACCAAAGTCTACACAAATGTCTATCTCTACTAAAACCTCACCACCTAAATATTAAAAACATGATCTTTGGATAAGAACTGCACCATAATGTTCTTAAAAGCCTAAAGACAACATTTCTACAAGTACTTGTTGTGGTGAACCTACTGATAATCACATATCAGAAAAACAAACTACTTTCGTATGTTATGCTAATCAGTATGTTAATTCCTATGATACTTACTATTACTAGTAATGCAAACACGGTATATCATCAAAAAAATATTATCTGGGATGCAACCTTAGATATTAGTGAACCATCCGGTATACATGATATCATCTTATTTGGAGAGGCACCTGATGCTGGAGATGGTACCCCCCCAGATCTGTACGATATTCCAAAACCACCATTGTATCTCCCTCCGTTTATCCGCGCATGGTTTAATGATAACCTACCTCGACCTTATGACGCGCTTTCGCAGGATTACCGTACCTTCCCCGCTTATGAAAAAACCTGGAATCTAACTATACAGTGGACACCTGCGGATTACACCAGCTCAACCGAAATAACCATTTCCTGGAATCAAACAGTACTACGAAAATCACCATATAAACATTTAATGCTCACAAATGAAAACTATACTGCGTTAACTGATCTTTTACAAGCACAAAGCTATTCATTTACCTGTCCTGCTCTG
>JAHJFH010000347.1 GCA_018824925.1 Thermoplasmatota archaeon | reverse complement strand
GGGGTTGGGTCACCACCAACCCAGTTGATGTTTTTTGAGCCTTGGTGATAGCGGTGTTCAATAATCGGTACAAGGCTTTGTGGTTCGATTGGATGACCAGTTTGTGTTTGACTGATATCATGGTTCTGGCAGAACACACAAGTAAAGGTACAACCAGAGAAAAAGATGGTATGTGATGGTATAAGAGGGGGTTCTTCCCCGATATGAAGGAATTCTGAGTCGACATGCGTGGTTTGTACTGAACAATACCCTGGTTGGGATAGTCTGTTGACATGGCAGGCATGTTCACAGAAATGACACGATTTAAAGATACGAGTTGCGAGTTCAATTTTTAGATCTAATAGAGAATGTGATGGATCGATATCCTGGGGTTGGAGGTTGCTAACTGCTGCAGTATGGTGTTTCCATAAAGTATCGGTATTATCGCTTTTATTAAAGGTAAGTGGATGCATTTTGCAGAGCTGATAATATGGGAGATGTTCTTGTGTAAGAATTTGTTGATAATGTGGTAATAGTTTGGACATTGGATGGTAACCCTATTATTAAAAGAGAAGTACAAAATGGTTTTCATTATAAATAGGTAAATATTTTGTATTAGACAGGGAGGTAAATGAGGTTGAGGGAGGAGATGGTTGGATGGTCACTGTGTCATCTCGGTAGTGCTGAGAGGACGATTTCTAACATAAAAGAGTTTTTTTCCCCATCTAATACACTACTATATTGTCTCGATATGCTATATTAAATTTATAGTATAGTATTTTGATATTTTATTAAAGAAGATCCAAATCAATTTCAAGACCATCAGATGCAGCAATAACCCGAACACCCAAACGATTGGATAACGTTGATGCCAACTCCCAAGGTTTTGCTTTAATCATCGTCATACCAAAATGAGTCAATATCGCTAGTTTCGGCTGATTAGTAGCAATAATCTTTTCTGCTTCATCTAATGAAAGATGCTGAATCTTTGTGTTTCCACTATCAAAACGAACAACATTGATTATAAGAATATCACCCGTATAATATGATTCCAAACCCGGGAAATATTTTGTATCGGTTATATAGGAAATATGATGACCTCCGCCAAAGAGGTTAAGCCCATAGGTTTCCACACCATGCTCATGTGCGGTTGCAGCTGAAAAAGAAATATGTCCAATTGTGTACGTCTGCTGTAACCGAAGTATCTCAATCTTATCTACATACCCCCGTAGGTATCGAAGAATAACTGGATCATCCTCAAGCGCATCAGATGGAGCTACAACCACTCCTTTTCGATCAAACCCTCCATTCGTCATCGCCTCAATAATAATATTGACATCATTTGCATGATCAAGATGCCGATGTGTCAATATCACTCCCTCTAAATCACGAGGATTCAACAAAGGTTTACTCCCCAGACAACGAACCAACGACCCCGGGCCAGGATCAATCAATACATTCGTATCATCAAGCCGAAGCCAAATACCACCAGAGCGACGAAGCTGCATCATAACAACAAATCGAGCACCAGCGGTTCCTAGGAATTTTATATAATTCTTATGGATCATGGCAAACACAATAAAAATATTAAATAACGTGGAACATCACCATTCCTATATGAATCTTTTTGAATACAACTATAACATCGTAAGGCAGATACCATCTGGCAGGGTCTCTACCTATGGAGCCGTGGCAGAAGCCTTAGGAGATAAACGTGCTGCCCGAGCGGTTGGTCGGATGATGAACCAAAACCCAGATGCTGATAGTATGCCCTGTTTCAAAATTGTATACCGTGATGGAACCTTAGGTGGGTTTGGGTTGGGAATACATGATAAAATTCGCCGACTTACGAAAGATGGAATTACAATAACAGATGGTAAAATCGATGATTTTCCCCACGTCTTTTTTCAGAATTTCAAAACCAATTATCCATTACACCAATTACAAGCACAACAGAAACAACTATCAAGCTCGGTACTAGTGCATGATGATTTTTCTGAACCGATAGAAACTATTGGCGGAGTCGATGTTGCCTATCCTAAAAATGAGTTTGAAGAAGCCTGTGCAGCATATGTTGCTGTAGATAATAAGACACAGAAGATCGTTGAACGGCATTTAGCCTATGAACCAAGTTTATTTCCCTATATACCCGGCTATCTAGCTTATCGAGAAACCCCTGTAATAGATGCTGTGTTGAAGAAAATACGAAATAAACCTACTATTCTTATGGTTGATGGGAATGGAATATTACATCCTCGACGTTGTGGAATCGCTAGTTTCATAGGAGTAAATTATTCAGTACCAACCATAGGAGTAGCAAAAAGTAAATTACTTGGAGAAGAGAAACAGGATACCGTGTATATTAATGATGAACCACACGCTCGATGTCTCAAAGCAGGGCGAGCCACAAAACCTATTTATATTTCCCCGGGGCATAAGATATCTTTAGAAACAAGTTATCAGATTACCAAAAAACTGTGTCTTTTTAAACAACCTGAACCGCTTCGTTGGGCTCATACTTTAGCTATTCAGGGTTTACGAGAGTGCAGGTAATTGTTTTGATGAAATAACAGGAATATCTAGGGTTTTGCATATGTCTTTGAACTGTCGTATCTGTGGTTTTTTTAGACCTTTGCTATGAATATAGACTGCTTCGGCTTGGGGGGTTTTTTGTATTGCTTCCGCGACGATTTTAGTAGTGATGACTTTTGCATCAATATGGTATGCAGGAATCATATGGCCAAATGCTACCTGTTTTTCGAGGGCGATATCAGTAAAACGAGGGGCATAATGACCACCACCTATACCGATTATTGTGGGTATGCTTTGTTCGTTTTGAGGGCTTGTGATTTGATTATAGATAGCTTTAGCGATGATTTGAGCAGGTAATTTTTGTATCCATTGGGTAGGTGTGCTACCAACTTCTACAAAGAGGGTAGGTGTTTCAAGGTAGGGGCCATGATGGGTGACTTCAAAGCATACTTGATAGTGTAGGGGTGTTTTTTTGTGATAGGTATTGATTTTTCGCAATAAATTGGTCATCATGTAGGGGGCTGAGGGGACGAGGGTATGCGGTTTTCCTCCAAATGAGGCTGTATTATAGTTACCTATAGGATGGACAGCGAGGGTGGGTTTTCCCATTTTACTGGTATGTCGGGAGAGAAAAATGAGAAGGGAGGGTTGTTTTTTGAGTATTTGTGTGAGTTCCTTATCGAGGTTGTCATGGTAGATGGTTCGATCGTTGATGGTTATGAGATAGGTGTTGGGTACTTCTTGGCAGTGGAGTATTGGTTCATCTTGGTAGGTTGTTTCTTTATCCCAGGTTCCATGTTGGATGAGTTGTTGTTTGATGGTGGTTCCTGCGGGGTCTTCGGTGGATGCTATGATAAATATCGACATTGTTGGTTATTGAAAATATGATGATGGTTTTTGTAGTTTGTTGCTTATTGGGGTTTGTTCATTAGTTCTTTGCATTTCTCGATATGTACAATAAAATGGATGCGGTCTGCGACGCTGCAGACTTTGGCGATGAATTGGAGTTCTTGTACCTCTTCTTTGGTGGAGAGTAGGCCAATGATTAACATACTAGGGCTGTTTTCTTGAGGTATATAAAGTG
>JAHJFH010000346.1 GCA_018824925.1 Thermoplasmatota archaeon | reverse complement strand
TGAATGACTTTCTGTTCATCTTGTTGTATTTGGCTTTGACTTGATTTTGCCATGCGGTCTTACAAAGTGTCATCCTTTTTTAATGTTTTGATGGGATAGTTGTTATCAATCTTTTGAATAATGGTAAAATAAAGGTGATTTCTGTTTTTTTTATGGTATGTTGTTGGTGATAGTATGGTATCAAATGAGTTTATGTCATCTGGAGTTTCGTGAGGGTAAAAAAAAGTAATAAAATGCTCCTAGTAATAATGGAGCATTGTTTTACCAGGAGATATATTGGAGTTATTCTCCCGGATTTTGTGTTTTGCGAACTTTGGTGTTATTCTGGTGTTAGGTGCTGGTGGTGTACTTTTGATTTTATATCTTCGATTTTGTTGACATAGAGTACTAATGCCATCCAAATAGCTACACAAGCGATAAGCATGGCAGAACCGATTGTTGCCATTTCTTGGAGCATAATTGGGATTTCTGCGGGTGTTTGCATAGCGGTCAGGAATGGTGGGTATAGCACGATTTCTCCATGTGCGATATGTTCGAGAGCGAGTGCAGATACTCCTCCGCCGAGTAGCATGATTAGCCAGTTGATATGATATGTTGCTGGTATTTTTTTGTGTATTGCTCCTATTATTATTGCCAATGTCATTGGCACTGTAAAGCATGCCATATTTTTTTACCTCGTTGTTATTTTTCCTTTCATTTTGTTATGGATAAGGGAGAGTTCCCATATCAAAAATATTGGTATTAGCATTACGATTCCTAGGACGATTCCATTTGTGATGAGTCCGTGTGTTTCCATTTCTACAAATGCTCCGCCTTCGTATCCTAGGATATGGTCGATTAGTACCATGGTTGTTAGTCCCCAGAGCATTAATCCGAGAAAGCTGAGTTGGTATTTTTTTGGGGCAAAGATCCATATTGCGGTTACAATTAGTGCTGCGATAAATGATGTGATTAACCACATATGTTTCGTCTTCCGGGTAGTTTGTTTTGTTGGGTTTGTATGGTGGGACATTGTGTATCTCCTTAAAAGTTTTATGGTAACAAAAAATATATATTCGTGCTACGAATATGCGTTGGTTGTGTTACTATGGAAAAAATAACGAGATTTGGTGTCTCTATAGAACCGGATTTATTAAAAAAGTTTGATCGGATGATGAAGAAAAAGGGGTATTCAAATCGCTCTGAAGCAATTCGTGATATCATTAGGGAACATCTGGTTATTGAACATGTGCAAGATCCATCTGTGATGGTTATTGGGACGTTAACAGTGGTTTATGATCATCATACCGATCCGCTTATTGATCGGTTGCTTCAAATTCAGCATGATCATTTTCAAGAGATTCTTACGACAACCCATATACATATTGATCATAGCACCTGTCTTGAGGTGTTAGTGCTCCGTGGTATAGCACAGCATATCCAAAAACTTGCGGATTCCATAAAGGCATTAAAAGGAATAAAATATGGTGAATTGGTAATAACAGCAAAATCGTTGTAACAGACCTCATACCAAGTGGGTACCATTTTTTTAAAATAATTTCCTAAAAAAAAGATGATGACAAAAAGGTAGTATAAATCGTGGTTTTTATCATGCCCACATTATTTTGTGATGGTGGTTTATTTCTGTTATAAGAACTGGATGATTTCTTTGATGTCGGGGAGTTGGGATATTGGGTATATTTTGTTAAAAGCGATGTTTTGGTGTTCATCGATGATGATGTTTGCTCGTTCTGAGGTACCTGCGTGTTCTCTGAATATATTGTAGAGTTGAGCAACTGCGCCATGTGGCCAAAAATCGGTTAGTAACCGTGTATTTTGTATATCAAGGTGGTGTGCCCAGGTTTTTTTAGATGGTGCTGAGTCGATGCTGATACCGACAGCAATGGTGTTGGTGGCATCAAATTTTTTTTGGTCTTCGATTGCCGATATGCTATTGTTTTTTAAAAGGTTCTTTAGGATAGTTTAATCAGGATAGAGATATCGTAACATGCTTGCTAGTATATATTTTAAATTTATAAAAACTATAAAGATTAGTGATAAAAAAGCCCCAAATAGAAATATTCCACCGATCACGTTATTTATAACATATATTAATGGGGCGAAAAGTATAATACCTATACTAATCCAGCAAGCATAACAAAGATGTATGTATGGTTTGCTATCTTCTATTTTTTTCTGTTTGTTATAAAGAGCTTTGCCAGTAATCTGGGAAAAAAGCATCATATCTTTAATTGAACGGAAAAAAAGTATACTAACAGGTATTAGAATGATAAAACCCACGAAGCTTTTTACTGGTGGAATATAGTCTGCTAGAGGAATCAAAACGAGTATTCCAAATAGCCATATTAAAAATATGAAACCTAAGCTCTTAATTAATCGAGGAATGGTTCTTATTAGTTTCTTACTAGCTTTAATCATTACCATTTGGCTCTTATCAAATTATTTTTTTTTACTTTATAGTTTTTTTAAAAAAAAAAGGGGGGAATGATATGAGAAAGGGATATCATTTGTATGACCATTTGTTCGGTAAACCTAGTAATTACCGTTTGCTTTTTTCTGTCATTTCTTTTTTTTCTTCTCTTTCTCCTTCCAAGAGTTTAACAGCTTGTTCACCCATGTAATCAAGTGTTTTGGTTATCTCTCCAGCAATCTTGGTTCCTCCTTGATAGAGAAGAACTATGGCCCAAATAACGATAATAAGCAAGACTATTCCGGAAAGGGCGGGGTGAATATATGTCAGATAATTCTGTATTAGAATGAATATGAAGATTATCAATATCGTATAGACAATTCCCCTGAGAAATGATCTATATCTTCGTAAAGAAGTTTCATCAAAACTTTTCGGTGTCAGTCTGCTCATCTCGGCAGCAAAAAATGTTGATATACCATCAGCAATTCTTGTCAAAGCTAACATTGCTCTAAGAACTATTGCTATGAGTGCAATGAGGATGACGAAGCTTATTACTTTGTCCAATGGCCATCCTCCATATAAGGTGATTCCTTCAGCTAAAGGCATAAAAACGAGGTTACCAAAAACCCAGATTAGTACCGCTGCGATTATTGTAAAAACTAGTGCAGGTAATGCTTTTCTCATTTTTACAGTAGCATCTTTTTTTATTCCTTCAATATCTAAAACCATAATATTTTATCCTCCGCTTTCCAACTGCGTTTTTGTATATAAGACTTGCGGTACTTGGTACGTTGTGTGGTATCTTTTTAAGATATTGCCCAATGCATCCAACAGGGGTGTAGGATGTACAGGGCTCGTTCAATAAAGGAAATATGGGAAAGGTATATTGGGGGGTACTAAAAAAACGAGAAATATGCAGGGGTGTTGTCTTGTAAGCCTACTGGTCTACCATCAATTTATTTTTCTTTTTAATTGTTAAGCTTAGTTCAATGGTTGATACATTTGATGTTCTGCTTTCTTTGTTGGTTATGCTTTCCGTACCAATTAGTATGTCTTTTAGTTTTGCGTCGGTAGCAAATCTGTTTCTCACGATTTCTGTAGTTAAATTATATTTTTTTTTCGTAGTTTTTTCGCTGACAATTATTTTTGATCCACTATTTTAACCGATTATAATATAATGATAATTATCAGTCTTTTTTATTCGTGGTTTTTATTTTTCTGTGCTACTAAAATAATAAGATTTATTAAAGTCGTAGTTGTTTAGGGTGGTGGTGCTGTGAGGACAGCGATTGTTTCATGTGAGAGGGGATATGTGTGGTCGTTGAGGAGGAAATAGATCAACTGTTTATGCGACCACGTCCGGTGAATGAACCGAAGCGGACGGTTGCGGTTATTCCCTGTTTTAATGAGGAGACCACCATTGGGAGTGTTGTGTTGAAGGCAAAAAAGCATGTGGATGAGGTGGTGGTCATTGATGATGGGTGTACGGATGATACGGCACAGATTGCGGAGTTTGCTGGTGCGATTGTGGTTCGTCATGGGGGGAACCGTGGGTATGGTGCAGCGATTCAGAGTGCGTTTCAGTATGCCCGTGAAAATGCGTTTGATGTGATGACTATTTTGGATGGTGATGGTCAGCATAATGCGGATCAGATTCAGACGGTGATGCGGCCAGTGATGGATAATGAGGCTGATATTTCGATTGGGTCACGGTTTCTTGATGAAAATAAACAGACGGTGCCGTTGTACCGTCGGTTTGGTATTGGTGTCTTGACCCGGTTTACAAATGCGGGATCCTCTGATGCGCATCGGGTGACCGATGGACAAAGTGGGTTTCGTGCCTATTCGAATCGAGCGATTTTAGGGTTAAGCCCAAAGGATGTGGATATGGGGGCGTCTGCGGAGATTTTGATGCAGGCACGAAAACATAACCTGATCTTTAAAGAAGTACCGATTTCTTGTAGTTATGAGGGGGATTGTTCAACCAAAACTCCTGTGGGGCATGGTTTTGGGGTTATAATCTCTATTTTAAAATATATGGAGGTAGAGCATTCGTTATTGTTTTTTGGATTACCAGGACTTATTCTATTTCTATTTGGAATTGGTATTGGGACGAAAGTGTATTTTGATTATATGAGTTTAGAGGTTCTTGCGATTGGATCCGCTTTATTAACCGTTAGTTTGATTGTTCTTGGTGCTTTGTTTGGAATAACGGGATTAATCTTGCATGCAGTTATAAATGCAAATAG
>JAHJFH010000345.1 GCA_018824925.1 Thermoplasmatota archaeon | reverse complement strand
GGGGTTGTAGAAATCCTCTATGATGAGATAAATAAAAAATAGAGGATTTCTTGATTTTCCTAATGTAATAAGATTTGTAGCTAAAATGCGGATTGCTAGATATCTTCGTCGGTTGTGGATATTTTTTCCAGGGATGAAATCACCGAATCGATGTTTTATGCATGAGTTTTTCGATTCGATGCAGTTTCTCATTTGCTTGTATCGTGAGTTCCAGTGGTCCTGATCTTGTTGTTTCTTTCGATAGGTCTGTTTCCGATAACGTCCACGTTTCGGTTTATCTCTGATGTCGACATATGAGTTCGCTTTGCGTTTTATCACGACGTAACGTTGGTTTTTCTCTGAATCAAATCCCTTGTCGCTGCAGATCTCATCAAGTGGTATTGGAATGTCGTCAAGTAAGGGGATGAACCAGGGTGATTCATGACAATTTCCATGTAATCCCTTGTGGGAGAGGATGAGGCCATCGTCAGGGTCTATGACAAGGATGATTTTGAAAAAATCACGTCGTTTGATTTCACGTCCTATCCTTTTCATGTACGAATAACTCGCTTTCGTCTGCATAAGGCCGGTGCCGTCTATCACGGCATTGGCTCGTGATTTGATCAGGCAGATCAGTTTTTTGAGAAGCATTTTGTACCAGCGTGGTGGAAATCGCTGCAAACATTTCTGTGGTGTCGTGAAATGTGGTACTTTCGTTAATCCCAATGCTTCTTGGAGTTGGTTGAATTCATCGAAGAAATCTCTACAATCTCTGAAGCTTTGTTGTTGAATTTCTTTGATGCTCAGATAGAGTAGGTGTTGGTGTATGGTATAGGTCCTCTTGGAGAACTTACTGCTATATAGTGGCACCTGCATTCGTTTTAAGACTATCATCCCATCCTGAATTAAACTGGTGAGGCGCATCCCCGTCTCACCTCCTTTCGGTGGGATGATAGTTATTTTAAAAATTAAGGATTTCTACACCCCCTTTTTTAGAAAATATTTAAATAAATCTGCTTATATATCTTGAAACATAATTTAAGGGAGGTAGCTCTATGTCGCGAAATTCAAAGTATTACAACATTAGACGAATTTTATTTACCTTATATTTTATTTACTGTATTTCCGGAATTGTAATCGGCCAACAATCATCAAACCTTATAGATTTTTCTCACTCCATTCAAATGAACAATCCACAAGGATTACTAGGAACTTATCTATTTGTCGATGATGACAATATCATAGGGCCCTGGGATGGTACATTAGAGCATCCATACCAATACATACAAGATGCGATAAATAATGCAGATGTCCATGATCATATCTACATCTTTAACGGTACCTATTATGAACATCTCCACATTTCAAAACCACTTACACTTGAAGGTGAATCCGTTGAGTCCACCATCGTAAATGGTAATTATATCGGTACAGTGATCTACCTCCCTAGCCACAACAGCACCCTAGCTCGAATAACCCTACAAAACAGCGGTATCACCCTACTAGACTCAGGAATCCATATTATCGGTGAGCATAATATAATTATGGAGTGTAAAATTCGACATAATACCTATGGTATTAATATTACTTCATCTGGAAACGCAATAATTTATTCAAATTTTCTCGAAAATACACATAATGCACATATATCAACCAATGCTACTATCATGTATAACTACTGGGAAGACCATCTGAAAACAGACCAAAATGAGGATGGAATTTGTGATACTCCCTACAACCTTTCTGGTGGAAATCAGCAAGACAAAACTCCATTAGTACATTATTATGGATATATACAAAACATAGATACCCGGGAAATATTTTTCAATATCCAAGGAGCCATCGACGCAATAAACACACAACCAGGACATACTATACAACTTTCCCCAGATATCTACCACGAGCATCTCCTCATCCAAAAATCAATTATTATACAAAGCTGTACAAACCAAGCATCAATCATCCATGGACAAATGCTAGGAACCGTGATAACTATTGAAGCTGACAATGTCATAATAAACACATGTCAAATAGTCTATAGTGGAAAAAATTTAACTGATGCTGGTATACGCATCGTAGGGTCATATGCCCAAATTACCCATTCCGATATCAATAACAACAGAATCGGCATTCATCTCCAAAATACCACCAATACTCTTATTATAGCTAATGAAATACAAAATAACACATGGAATGGCATCTATATCACTGGAACATCCCATTTTAATACGATAACAAAAAATATTATAAAATCTAATGTTTTTGCAGGAATTGGTATCCTAACAACAGTGAACAATTACATTTACCATAATGATTTAATTGATAACCATATCAATGCTTTTGATGAGGGCTACAATCTCTGGGACAACAGTTATCCTTCAGGAGGTAATTACTGGGATGACTACAACGGCAAAGACACCAATGGCGATGGGTTAGGTGACACACCATTCCATGTCTCAGGTGGAATAAATCTTGATCAATATCCACTTATGTTTCCCCAAAAACCCTATGATACAACACCACCTATCCTTCAAATCACAAGACCAAAAAATGGTCTTTATTTCCAAAACATACATCTGTTCCCAAGAATGATACGAAAATCTACCATTATTTATGGACAAATTATGATAACAGTATCAGCAAGAGACCCAGACACCGGTATTTCTCATGTCGCATTTTATCTTGATAATAATCCACAACCACAATATATCGATTACACAGCCCCCTATCAATGGACCTGGAGAAACCCCAGTATTTTTTTCAAACCAGATCATCAAATAACCGTCGTAGCATACAATGGTGGCGGTCATTATAGTGTCGAAACCATTTCTGTACGTCGATTTCGATAATATAAAAATTAAATAAATCTATTTATAACCATGGATCATTCCCCTCACTACCATGTGTGGCATTATAGGCATAATCGGAAATAAACCAGTTTCTCGACTTGTATATCATGGGTTATTCTCAATACAACATCGTGGACAATCCTCTGCAGGAAAACTCACATATGATGGCAATATCCATGTTTATAAAGATGCAGGTCTTGTTCGAGATGTTTTCAACGAAGACAAACGCATTGATACCCCCGGGTTCATCGGAATAGGTCACACTCGATATTCCACTGCAGGAATGGACGATATCGAATCACTTAAAAAAAATGCACAACCCGAATATCTAGTCAACCCATTCCTTGCAGCTGTTCATAATGGCAACATCTATAATTGTAATGAAGTTGCCAAAACCACCAACCGAAAACCCCGAACCGACTGCGACATTCAATGGCTCTTACTTACTATTGCTGATAATCTCTATAAAAAAGAACTCACTATTGATACCATTATTGCTGCTTGTAACGATGTGATACACAAAGTAAAAGGAAGTTATTCCGTATTATTTATTGCAGATTCAGGTGATCATCCCTATCTTTTTGCCTTAACAGATCCTCGAAAAATCCGTCCCTTGGTCCTTGGGAAGGCTAATGGCTACTACTGCCTCACCTCAGAAACACGCGTGTTTAAAAAAATCAATTTTGAATTCGTAAAAGACATACCAGGTGGCTCCGTCATCGTCATCGATAAAGATGGTAATGTCTTTGAAAAACAACTTATTAAAAAACCTGAACTCCCCTGCATGTTTGAATATGTATATTTCGCAAAACCTGATTCACGTATTAACGGGCGTTCAGTTCACAAGGTCCGTACTGAAATCGGACGAAGATTAGCACGAGAACATCCCGTTGATGCTGATATTGTTATACCAGTCCCAGAATCCGGTCGACGATACGCCTTAGGTTACTCAAGAGAATCCGGCATTATGATCGATGAAGGTATCATGAAAGATAAAGCAGAACGATCATTTATACAGCAAACCCAGGAAGACCGAGACAAAATTGTCGAAGAGGGACTCTCATTTTTACGCTCAGTTCTTGATGGAAAAAAAGTCATTCTCGTTGATGATTCCATTGTTCGGGGTACAAATATCCGAAAAATAGTCAGTGGTATTAGAAAAGCTGGTGCAGATGAAATCCATATACGTATAGGCTGTCCCCCCTTAATCGCTCCTTGCTATCTTGGGATTGATATGCGTAGTCGAAAAGAATTTCTCGCTCGCGATGTAGAAGGAAACATAAAAAAATGGGATGATATAGCCAAAGAAATTAATGCAGATTCTCTAGGATATATTAGCATAAACGGCCTTCGAGACGCAATAGGTTTTGATATCTGCCGTGGATGTATCGATTTCCCTAAAGGTTACCCACCAGAGATGCGGGAAGATGTGACCAAACTATTCGGTAAAGACCGAAAGGATATCAGAGCATATGAATGTCTCTAAAATCATTAGTACATATTGAAAATGATTGAAATTGTCACAGGCACAATAGAGGAACAAATCATTAAACTCCTTCAAAAAATCTATCCAATCACTATCGATGATCTAGAACGACAGTTAAAACTCTCTCGACTACAAATTGAACGAGCCTTACAAAAGCTCGCAACACGATGTATCATCCAATATGAACCCCTTCCAAATACAATATACATACGACTTCTTCGTTCAGATTTTAAATTTGTCGGTAAAAAGCGGCAAAAAAAATTTATAAAACATCGAAGCGGCAAAAAACCCAAGGATCCCGGAAAATATGATGGCATCATGTATTCATAGACTAAAAAAACAAATTTTACAAAAAAACTCATAAACTTCTTTATATTTGTAAAACATTACCGATTATTAATTGGTGGTAGGAACACTATGGAGAGCACAACTGTTCAAATAACTGAAAGTAAATTAAATCAAGGAAAAAATAATGGCAAACCAAAAATTGCCTACTTCTCCATGGAAATCGGAATTGATGAACGAATACCCACCTACAGTGGTGGCCTTGGCGTCCTAGCAGGTGACACACTAAAATCCTGTGCAGATCTAAATGTCCCCATTGTAGGGGTCACCCTTTTATCGGAAAATGGTTACTTTTACCAAAAAATCGATGATGAGGGCAATCAAATAGAACTGCCCTTTAATTTCAACATCAATGATTTTCTTACCTTACTCCCCGGCAAAACCTCAGTAGTCATAGAGGATCGTACCGTTAACATCCGCATCTGGCATTATCTCTACAAAGGCGTAAATGGTTATATTATACCCGTATTTTTTCTAGACACAAATGTTGAACAGAACACCCCTACAGACCGAGAAATCACTAAGTATCTCTATGGTGGTGATAACAAATATAGATTATCACAAGAAATTGTGCTCGGCATTGGAGGTGTTCGAGCATTACAATCCCTCGGGTATAAAACTATCGATAAATATCATATGAACGAAGGACATGCCGCTACACTAACGCTTGAACTCTTCCGGCAGATTAAAGATCTTGATAAAATCCGTAGTCAGTGTGTCTTCACGACACACACTCCGGTTGCAGCTGGTCATGATCAATTTGATCTAGCGTTTGCAAAACCCATGCTTGGAGATATGCTTCCTGAGGAAATAATACATCAAGTCACCTTTGAAAATCGACTGAACATGACCCGTCTTGCTCTTCATTTCAGTCATTATGTCAATGGTGTTGCTAAAAAACATAGAGAAGTATCACAAGCTATGTTTCCAGAATATTCAATTGATGCTATAACAAACGGTGTCCATACTCCTACCTGGGTCTCTGACCCATTTCAACGAATTTTTGATCGTCACATGCCCGGATGGCGATCAGATCCTTACACCCTCCGATCAGCATTCAGTATTGACAAACATGAGATATGGGATGCACATATGGACGCAAAAAAGAAACTGATTGATTTTGTAAATAGCCGCTATAATGTCGGTATGAACTATGATTATTTCACTATTGGTTTTGCTCGTCGACAAACAGCCTATAAACGACCAGATTTATTAATAGCAGACCCCGGACGATTAAAAGAAATAAGCGCAAAAGTAGGACCGCTTCAGATCATATATGCTGGAAAGGCACATCCAAAGGATACATCCGGTAAAGAAGCTATTAAAAAAATTTTTAGCTTCAAGAAAACAATTGGGGGAAAAATCAATATGACGTACATTCATAATTATGACATCTCCATAGCCAAGCTTATGGTTGCAGGTGTTGATCTTTGGTTAAATACCCCTCGTCGACCTAAAGAGGCCTCGGGAACATCGGGTATGAAGGCTGCTCATAATGGTGTACCACAATTTAGCACACTTGATGGGTGGTGGATTGAGGGATGTGTTGAAAATATTACGGGGTGGTCTATAGGATCCTCTGATGTTGAAGAAAAAACATCTGATGATGAAATAGATAAAAACCATTTATATGACAAACTTGAAAATTGGATTATGCCAAAATTCTATGACGATCGGGATAACTGGATTCGAACAATGCGGAGTTGTATCGCAATCAATGCTTCATTTTTTAACACAAATCGTATGATTCAACAATATGTGTTAAACGCGTACTTCATGTGATAAATTAGTGTGTTAAACAGGGAAAAATATATATTTGTGTAAGTCTATAGTATAGTCTATGAGCGTCAGCGATTTCATCCTGATTCAGAAAACGAAGGGCACCAGGGGCCAGTACAGTTTCATACTGGGCAAATACTTCAACCTCATCGAGAAGAGCCCAGAGGGCTATGAAAAGACGCCCGTCGAGGAAATCCAG
>JAHJFH010000344.1 GCA_018824925.1 Thermoplasmatota archaeon | reverse complement strand
TGTTACGAAATAAAACAGCACTTATAACTGGTGCATCACTAGGGATTGGCCGTGAGATAGCTACATTATTTGCAGTACATGGTGCCTATATTGGTCTGAACTATCATATCCATAAGAACAATGCTCAACAAACCATTAAAAAAATCCGAGAGCATGGTGGTGATGGAATATTATTACAAGCGGATGTCTCCAAACGTAAAGAAGTAAAAACCATGGTACAAACTCTAATGAACGAAAAGGATCACATTGACATTCTTGTCAATAACGCTGGTATATACCAACGTAATACCTTTGCACAAATTACTCCAGATACCTGGAATCATGTAATCGATGTTAATCTTTCAAGCTGCTATCACCTTTGTCAAGAAAGCCTGCCTTTTATGCCCCAAAATAGTCGAATTATTTTTATCTCATCACAACTCGCTTTTCGAGGGTCATCCCATGGTTCAGATTATGCAACAACAAAAGCTGGGATGCTCGGGTTGATGCGTAGTTTAGCAATGGAACTTGCTGATAAAAAAATATTAGTTAATGCCGTAGCTCCAGGTACGATTGACACTGATATTATAAGTCATTATACTCAAAGTCAACGGCATCAAAGAATTCAAGAAATACCCCTCAAACGTCTTGGAACCCCAAAGGATATTGCCAATGCATGCCTCTTTCTTGCCTCTGATTTATCATCCTATATTACGGGAGAAACAATTCATGTTAATGGTGGACTGTACATCCATTAGGAATCCTCTTAGCTAAAAAACTGTTAAAAATCAATTATTTTTTTTCTATTTACCATTTATCATAGTGAACAATCTCGGCAAGACTCCGTCGTTTTGTACTCCGAATCAATGTTTTTTTTATATTTTCAGATGTCGATGGCTTATCAGTTGGATAACCCAGTGGAGTCATTGCCACGACCTTAATTCTATTAGGAATCCCAAGAATTTTTTTGATTTTATCCTCATCAAATCCCCCAATCCAGCATGTCCCTAGACCTACATCAGTCGCTCCTAAAATAAGATGCTCTAAAGCAATGGCTACATCGACCGAGTAATAGTGAATCTCATTTTTAGTACCACTTGAGATGGTATCGGCACAGGCGACTATGATACAGGGAACTTGTTTTAACCATCGATTAATAAGACTTACCTTAGCAATAGCCTTAATCGTTTCAGGATCTCTTATTATAATAAAACGCCAGCATTGAGTATTAGCCCAGGACGGCGATTGACGTGCACATTCAAGGACATATTCTAGTTTATCATCCTCAATAGAATCTTGTTTATAGCTTCTTACACTACGTCTCCTCAGAATTACTTCGCCAAATTCCATAGCCACTCTGTTAGAAATACTATTAGGATTATTTGTCTTTTTTGCACAGCGGATCTTTCAATAATGATTAATATAGCTGGGTGATACATCTAAATTTTTTGTGCAGATAAAACATATTGGAGTGGCAGCTATTTTATCCGCAAGTGTGATTTGGGCAATTGAGCCTATTATCGCAAAACTCTCGTTTACATCAGCAGATTTTTTACAGACATCAGCGATTCGTGCAATATTTGCTGCACTCACAGCATATCTTATTCTTCTATTTCGAAAGAAACCTTCACTAAAAGTACGAAAAACACAGATACCGCCGATTCTCTATATTGCGATAGTGGGGACGTTAGTTGCTGATTTATTATATTTTCTGGGATTAACCTTGGTTCCAGTAATTAATGCGGTTCTAATTGGTCATATGCAACCAATTTTTATTCTCTTTATGGCATGGTTTGCGCTTCGTCAGGATATATTAACAAAATATGATTATGCAGGTATTGTGATTATGATCTGTTCAGCGGTCATCGTAACTTCAGGAACCGTGGAGAATCTTGTACGTCTAAATATTTGGTCCATGGGTGACATGATTGTGTTGATAGCTACGATTACCTGGGCATCAGCTGCTATTGTAATGCGACGATATCTTCGGGATATTTCAACAGGTATTCTAACGTTTTATCGATTTTTATTAGCAGCGGTTCTTTTTTCAAGTATTCTCTTTATTCAGGGGAGATTAGGAATTAGTAGTTTTTATCAGATAGTGCTTGGTGTAATAATTGGAGTGGGAACGATGTTGTATTATGAGGGATTAAAACGGTTAAAAGCGGCTCAAGTGGGTGCTTTGGAACTATCAACCCCATTATTTGCTGCTGGTCTTGGAATCATAGTGTTAGGGGAACAGATTACAATATTTCAGGGATGTGGTATCGGGCTGTTATGTGTGGGTATCTATTTATTATCAAAAAAAGAAGTGCACAACAGTAAAAATATTATAAATAATACTTGACGACTCTCTAGTGATTAGTTGTTTTTCCTTTTATCCAGTAACATATGTACAAATTAAATATACAAAAATTTAATAATAATAACATATTATATCACAGTGTAAAGTAAGGAGGCTAATTATGAAAAAGCTCATACCCTATTGTGTAATTGTATTTTTAGTCCTTGGTGGACTTGGAGCTGTTGCTACTCCGTATACCCCAACATCGACCACTGAACACATTTCTGAAACTGTATATTTTTCAGCACCCACACTTATTCTTGAAAATGAGTATCTAAGGGTAAATATCCCAGAATCACCCCATACCACACATGAACCGGGTAAACCACAATTGCCTATGGTGCCGGTATCTCTTGATTTGCCCTTTGGTTCACATGACATTAAAATAACCTATAGCTATACATCAGAGAACACTCTGTATATTCCTGGGAAAATTCAGCCAGCACCACAATATGTTATACTATCTCCAGAATATGTGCAATCAGACCAACCACTTGAGGAAGATGCTGTGGTGTATCAGAGTGCTCAACGATTTCCCGCTCAGAGACTTGATCATAAAATTACTGCTGGGTTAAACCAAAACAGTGAACATGTAACACATCTCTCCCTCTATATCTACCCCATACAATATTCACCAGCGGAAAACACCCTGTACTATACCACCGATATTATGGTTCAAATCACATATCAGCCACCAAAACATCCACAAACATTTCCTGATGTCTATGATCTAGTCATTATTGCACCACCCGAATTTACACAAAAACTAGAGGAACTGGTCACCCATAAAAACAATAATGGAATGCAGACATTACTCAAAACAACAGATGAGATCTATATAGAATACGCTGGGTTTGATAAACCTGAGCAAATAAAGTATTTCATCAAAGATGCTGTTGAAACCTATGGTATCACATATGCGTTGCTTGTGGGTGGACTAACCTCATATTATGATGCCCAAGATAGAGATGATACCAATCAAGGAAGTACCGCATGGTATGTCCCGGTTCGATATACCAATATCAAATACGCAGGCTCCGTATATGATCCTGGTGCTGCTTGTGATCTCTATTACGGCGATATCTATAATGCAACAGGCAACTTCTCAAGCTGGGATTCAAACAGTGATGGGATCTATGCGAATTGGGGCAGATATCCATTAAACGGAACCGATACACTTGATTTAAATCCAGATGTATATGTAAGCCGATTAGCCTGTCGAAATGAGCGTGAACTCAACACCGTCGTTAAAAAGATCATTACCTATGAGTCTTCAACACCTACAAGTAAAGCCTGGATGGACACCATGGTCGGTATCGCGGGAAAAACCCATGCAATCTATGGTGGAACGCCGGATGGGGAATACACGGTGGACCTAGCCTTTACCTACATGGAGGATATAATTGATAATGAAGTACGGGTCTATGTATCCAATCAGGAAACTGGTGGTCTCTACCCAATTCCCAGTCATATCATTAAAGCTATCTCTGATGGGGCAGGGTATGTACTCATGACGGGTCATGGTAACCCCATGAGCTGGAATACTCATAAAATCGATCAAGGCTGGATTGGGGGAATTGATGTTTACCGTCAAATCTTTTATCATAACTTTAAAAAACTCCCTGTTTTCCTTGTTGGTGGATGTCATAACGCCCAGTTCAATGTAACCTGGTACCGTACAAAGCATTCTTTAGATCCAGAATATAAGTTCTATTGGACCTATAATCAACCAACTCCCGTTTGTTTCTGTTGGGAGCTTTTAATGCTTCCCTGGGGTGGTGCGATTGCATCGATTG
>JAHJFH010000343.1 GCA_018824925.1 Thermoplasmatota archaeon | reverse complement strand
TGGTTCATTAGATTCGTTCTGCCGTGGGTCCTCAGGATGTCTCGACTGTTCTGGATAATCTCCATACCGAAACATGGAAGCTATCCAAGATTCTGAACCATTATCTACATGTATGAACACATGATCAATGCGAAACGGACTTGTTGCGGTGATATTTGTATATACAATAACATTACTCGTAGCTGAAATATTCACTGCGGGCTGATGATCCACCCAATTAATTTGTGGACCCCAGCTCTGACCTGTTTCATTTTTCACAAAAATCTGAGTACAAGAACTCATTAAACCCTGCAGATCCCTTGCATTAAGTGTGAACTGATGATCACCAACGGACACTAAAGAAAGATCAAGATTATATGTCCAATGGGTACCATTTATTATTACTGGTTGCGGATCCCCCTGATCAAGAAACAATGTCAAAGATTCAACCAAAACATTATCATTTACCTCACCCTCGATAAATAGAACCGGATCTGCACAAATATATCCCTCACTAGGGGATTTTACCACAATAGTGGGTGGTATAAAATCTACAATAGAAATAATTAGCTCATCAGATTTTTCATCACAAGTGGCAATAACCGAATAATTACCCATACTAACCTCAGTTGTATTCCATACAAATCTCCATATGCCATCAAATATTGGAACCGGGTAATTTTCAGACCCAATCGTAAGTATTATATCATCAGAGGCAACCCCATAGATTTCCATACTAGTTCCAACAGAAACGGTGGGATGTTTTAACACACTCGAATATGGCCCAACAATATCGATAAATGCATCAGTTGAGGGGTTGGAGTATGAAAGAGTAAGATTGAGATTCATAAAGGTATGGCGGGTTGGATTATAAAAAACAAAATACCATAGCGTTTCAGGTACGGTTATTGCACCTGTGTAAGATGAGGCCTCCACTCGTTCTTTGCATTGGAATAACTGTCTATTTTCAAATCGTTGGAAATTTGTTGCATCAACCATAAAAAATTCAAGAGTACCATTGGAGGGATAACGACCAATATCATCAAGTAAGGGATGTGCATGATATTGCAGCCCCTGTGTTTGAAAATTAATTGAGAACTCGCTTTCTCCATATGGAAATGATAATGTGGTACACTGTTGTGGACGATTTCGAACATCGGGAAATAGGATTGTATAGGTACGGTTTTCTGCCCCTGGCATTAATCGGATAGTGTTATGACGAGCTAATAACCAGGGTTTTTTCAACTGCTCTGCTTGAATTAAAAAACTGTATTCTAGGTTTTTTCCTAGGGTTAATTGACAGGTTCCTGATGCATCCGTATAATTCCATACACTAATTGATACGCCATCGATAGTATCTGGTATTTCTTCAAAACGGGTTTCAATATGGTTAAAGAGACGTTGAAGTAATTGTCCTTTTAGAATCGTAGGTAGTGCATCCCATATTTGTTGTATTTTTTCCCAAATCACTAATGTATACCATGTTATATCCTTGATGCCCTCAACGAGGGCGATAACACGTGCCCCATCCATTGGTTGAAGGAAGATATCAACAACATTGAACGTGATGGTGACACGATCCTCTGGATGGATATAGCGTGAGGTAACTTCATAAATTGCATCATCGCCCTGCCATGCATAGATTGAAGACATGTTTTTTCCCCAGCCATATGCATAGACATCTGGGACATCAACGGCTCCACCACTATCATACCACCAGTTATCATTTTCATGCCATCCCCGTTCATAGAATTCCCGCCACACATGATCCTCTGCCACATTACAGGCACCAACTGAGGGTATGAGTAATGTACGTTGAGCGGCTACGGCGATACGTTGTAATTCACCACACCAGCCGTTGTGTTCATGGGCGATTTTTTGTGGTTGTCCTGGGCGGCTACCGATTGCGCCATAGGGAACAGTTTTTCCAATCCAGTAACTTATTGCTTCGATAGCGGTTGGATGCTGCCCCATACTCCAGTTCCAGAGTCGTTGATTTGGTTGATAATATGATTCCACATCCCAGAGATATTTGATATCTTGGATTTTTTCTTTTAGTAATGGATAGGTAATGTCATTATGATTCAATAGATAATCACGCCATAATGAACCATAGACCTCCATTGCTGCTTCACTTGCAATCTCTGGAGCAACGATATACCAATAATAGATTTCTTTTGGGTAGGTATATTGGTGAATACTCCCATTTTCTATTACCCGATATTGAACTGTTGAATAATAGTTGCCATCCCCTTCATCGATATCAATGATTTCAGCATAATCTATCAGGGGATCAACTGCATAAACACCTAGAGCATTGTCACGGAGTATATCAACAGAGG
>JAHJFH010000342.1 GCA_018824925.1 Thermoplasmatota archaeon | reverse complement strand
CTCCTGAAAAGCAACGTAGCGGTTTTCGGAACATCCAACCGATACACTAACCCCGGGAACTGCTCAGGCTCATACTCAGCCCCTTCAAGTGCTTGCGCAATCATGTCTAAATCAAGTTTCTCAGCAAATAACGTCGATGCGACAATATTTTGTATGTATACTTCGATCATATCATTTCACAACCTACTGAACACCATCTCTGGTTTATAGGATATCCTAAACAACCAGGTCCCTTATAATAGTATTATTCACCGCATTATCACATAATCCCTCAAATATATAAAAATTCACAATCTTATGATGAACTGTAGTATATAAAGGGCTACGGTATACAAGATCAAACTCACAAGAGATAAAAAACGTATAAGGTGAAACAATGGCTACAAAAGCAAAACGGCTACAAAGAAAACATGAGAAAAATAAAAGAAGACGAAAAGTGACAAGATTAATCTAATCACCCGAATCAACGGTAAGGACAGTTTACAACAGAAAAGAATACTAGATGTTCTGGATTCGAAGTACCCATTAAACCATAGGAGACCATAAAAAACCTTTATCATATTGAAGTTCAAAACGATAACTTAGATTTTGTTGTAAGAGTACCGTTAACCACTAACTCATTCCAAAAGCATCATCATACGTTCGAAGATGAACGTACCAAAATGGTTAGTGAATTACAGGATGGGCACACTGAAGAAAAATTTTACTTGCACTATTCAATTCTTTTTTTTAAGTACTCTATGAGTGTTGGTTTATGTATCCATACCAACTAAAAAAAAATATAGTCTCAAGATAAACATTAAATAAAAAGAGACCCATTACCCATACAGAGGTACATTTTATGGCATATATACATGACGGATGGACGCTCTATAGTAGAGATGTAACGCTTAAAGGCGGAAAAAACCAGACAATCTACTTTTTTAGTAAAAGAACACCAAAGAGTGGGAAACCCTGCGACAAACCTAACAACATGGTCGTTGGTATTAACAAGAGAACGGGTCTTCCATATTTAAAAAAGAAGTAAGAAGCATCTACATCTCATCTTCTTTCTTTTTGTATAGTATCTAAATTTCTTTAACGCCTGCTTCATAAAAAAATCAGACTGAGTACTTACTGATCACAAAACTGAAAATCAAGTGTTCCAGACACATCTGTCTTAACTGATTATATGGGCATTACCCATAATATAGAAAATAGTTTCAAAGATTTTACAAAACCACCAAACAGGAAAACAATAACTGCTGCAGAAACCCTTAATTACCCAAAACTGTTGCTTCACGTGGAGGTATTCCTTTGGTAGATATCAACATTATCACCGCAGCACTAGTAATTATACTCTTTTTTCTGATGCTACTTGCTTCAGCAATAAAAATAATGGCAGAATATCAGAGAATCGTCATATTTCGGTTAGGGCGACTTCTCGGTATAAAAGGCCCAGGTCTTGTTTTCATTATACCCATAATTGATAAAGTAACAAAACTTGATTTAAGAACCCGAGTCACTGACGTCCCAAAACAAAGAGTTATCACCAAAGATAATGTCACTGTAGATGTTGACGCAGTCGTTTATTTTAGAATAACAGACCCACAAAAAGCAATTGTTGCAGTGGAACGATACGAAGTTGCTACTTCCCTACTGGCACAAACGACTCTTAGAGATATATTAGGACAACAAAGCCTTGACGAACTATTATCAAAAAGAGACGAACTTAATAAAAGCCTTCAAACAATCCTAGATCAAGGTACAGATCCTTGGGGGATAAAAGTTTCTGCTGTAACCATCAGGGATGTTGCATTACCTGAGGAAATGTTGAGAGTTATCGCAAAACAAGCCGAAGCAGAACGAGAAAAACGATCAAGAATAATTATAGCTGAAGGAGAGTTTCAAGCAGCAGCGAAAATGGCTGAAGCAGCGAAACTTTACGAAAAAACACCAACGGCAATGAGGCTGAGAGAACTTCAGACTCTTGCAGAAATAGCTAGAGAGAAAAACATCATAATAGTTCCCGGTGGAGATATAGGAAAACCAGTAAACAAAAAATAGTAGCATGGAACAAAGACGGTACCGTATACAGTATTCCGGATCTCATGCCTAATGTTCTTACATATGCTACTTATTAATCTTATAGAGGAAAGCCAATAGTCCAAATAATAGATAACGCGGAGAATCCAATGTTGTTTTCAAAAACGTGTCCTATTTGTAAAGGAAAAGTAAAAAAGTCGGAATTAAGAGAAATTAAAATAGCTACAGGGCAAAATATCACAAGTTGTATACAGTGTGCTAAATATTTTAAAGTAAGAGCAGAAACAAAATAATCAGATGAGAGATACGCTTAAACTTGAATGGGATTTATAAAGTGATACGTTATTTGGAATGGCAAGGAACAAAAAAAATGACACTATTCGGAAAAAATAAAAAGAAAGATACACCAAAAAACATACCAAAACACCTTGCTAAAAAGAAATCCCAAAAGAAGAAAGAATAAAAATGGTAAAACACACAAAAAAAGAAACGATCGATAATAGGAACAAGCATAACCATCTTTTTGGTGATTCTGAACATATATAGAGAACGATTATCAAACTCCTCTTCAGACGCACCAATTTACTAAAATGGATATATGAATGACGAATAAAAGATACCACATGTTGATGCAATAACGTATACCATGTTAGATCCAACCAAGCCAGTTAATTAAGGAAAAACGTATTATGAAAAATGTAGGGCCAGGGAGGAAAAAAAAGCATGACAGAAAAAGAAACAGCTAAAAAAAGTAAAGATGATGAAAACGTCATATATGTTGGACACAAACCACCCATGAGCTATGTACTTGCCGTAGTGACACAGTTCAATACAAGTGGTTCGAATGAAGTCATCTTAAAAGCGAGAGGCAGGTCGATAAGCACAGCGGTTGATACCGCAGAAATCGTGAGAAACAGATTTGTTACAGACGCAATACTCAAGGACGTAAAAATTGGTACCGAGAGTCTCACCAACGAAGAAGGCAGAACATCAAATGTATCAACCATTGAAATAATCTTAACAATTACAAAGAAGAGTAAATAGATGCAAGAACGGTAGGCTTACAAGACAACACCCATGCCTAGTTCTACCGATGACTTCTGTGACACCTACACACAAAAAAAACAGAGAGGAGAATGATTTCTCATAGCATCCCCATCACACCAATAAAACATCGATTTGTTAAAAATGAAATCAATCCAGCGACACAGGGTTTTGTGACAGATGGTGTACTAAACGAGTATAAGGAATCCTTAAATACTACTTTTTAATCTATCTGATTCAAAGTTCTAATAGTCCAAAAAGGAAAATTGTAAAAATGTATGAAGAAAATAGAGAAATGCACAAAGTAACTTGTGCAGAATGCGGTAAAGAAACTGAAGTTCCCTTCAAACCAGATGGCAGCAGGCCGGTCTATTGCAGGGAATGCTTTCAGAAACGTAAACCAAAAAGATTTTAGATAAAAATTTTTCAAGATCACCTAGAGTTTGACAATCTTTATTTAAAAATCTTTCTTCTCTTATTTTTTAATTCCATAAGAT
>JAHJFH010000341.1 GCA_018824925.1 Thermoplasmatota archaeon | reverse complement strand
GATACAATATGAAAAAAAATTTATTCACATTTTCAATAATCGCAATACTGGTACTTGTTCTTACAACAACTGTACCCATAAACGCCTATTCTAATGGACTTTCACAACAGATTGAGGACATGACAGTCAATGAAATACATATTGAAGAACAACAACCAACAAAGGCACCCGATTGGTATAACAAACCTACCAGCTATGCACAACTTGTAAGTTGGTATCAAGCTCTTGAGACAACGTATCCAAACTATATCGAAGTATTCAAAGCAAACGATCTTTACGGAACTGGACAAGCAACCGGCGGCTATGATTTGTATTACGTTCGCTTAACTAACGAATCACTTGGGCTCCATAAACCCGAAGTCGTATTTCAAGGTGGACCTCACGGCGACGAAACCGTCGGAAAAATCGGACTATATTGGTTCACCGATTGGCTCTTCCGTATGATATTCACCGAAGAAACATCACCAGAATTCTCAGACGACTACCTCGAATGGATCCTAAACAACCGTGAAATCTACATTGAGGTAGACCACAACCCATATGGCTATGATCATGGACCTCAACGATACGATGGAAACGGCTGGGACATCAACCGAGAATATGATTACGATGGACCTGGATCACCAACAGGTGGAATCTGGGGAAGTGAAAACGGAAAAACCTTCCGAGAATTCGTCGATAGCCATCTTCTTATGACTGGTTGTGACTTCCACGGCGGGGTCAGAATGTTAATCTATCCATGGGCTGATACGTATTCATCAGTTACTGGAACTAGCCCAATAACAGGTACCTCTTATTCACATGCACCACCAGATTTCTTCTATTATGATGCAGTGGGACTACGATTAGGAGATTTTATGGGGGATTATGGTGGTGATTTCGATCAAGGAAATGTAGGACCAATTCGCGATCTTTTATATTATAGCATCAAAGGTGGAAGCGCACCCTGGGCCTATGCCGCAGATGTTATCGCAAATCCCAATGAGGATCCCTATGTTAATGATGAAACCTTTGGAAACTACCCCGGTGCAGGAATGCTCTGGATATCACCAGAAATGTCAACTACTAAAAACCCCGCAGAATCCACCTTTGGAAATGACACCGTCCATCGATATGGTGCTGAGGTACGCCGTTTCGTTCTCCACCAAACTGATATCGCAGAACCATACGTTAGATTGTTAGGAAATACCATACAAAACGATACCATGCTTGAACCAGATGAATCATTTGAAATAACCTGGCAGGTCAATGGAAGCATGGTTGTTGACCATACTTATATTCAATATAGTACAGATCCAGATCCTATCAATAACCCAGAATACACCACATCAGATTATGATGATTTTGCAGGTGAATACCTTGGAGGAACTGGATGGGATAATGCAGAAAATGGTCACGTCACTGGTGTCACATATTCAGAAACCCTTGCCCTAAGTACACCTGGGGAATACTATTTTGTTGTAAAAGCACAAGTTGATCAAGTATATGCAAATGTTCTCAGGCCTGATATCTATGGTAACGATCCCTATTTACGTATGATAAAACAACGAACTGATGACTCCTACTATGAATCATTACAAGGAACTGATGGTCTTGAGGAAATTTTTGGGCAAACCTGGTGGTATAGCCCTGTCATCCATGTTACGGTTATTCCTGAAACTGGTTCACCTAATGAACCAACCATCGATGGCCCATCCTTTGGAAAACCCCAAACTGAATATACCTATACCTTTACTTCCACTGACCCTGAAAATGAGGATGTCTTTTATTATATTGAATGGGGAGATGGTACATATGAGGACTGGATAGGTCCCTATGCATCTGGAGAAACCATTCAGGTACCACATCAATGGACTAACCTTGGAGATTATGAAATTAAAGCCAAAGCTAAAGATATTCATGGTGCTCGAGGACTCTGGTCTGATATCTATGGTATGCATATCGGTCTTCCTGATCTGGAATTACGGCAATTAAGTGGTGGGTTACTCTTCACAAAAACCACCTTGAAAAACACGGGAGACGCGGAGGCAACTGATGTCGAATGGACTATCAACCTTGATGGTGGCGTCATACTTTTGGGAAAGGAATCCACAGGAACCATACCCTATATTGGACCTGGTGAAACCGTCGATATACGCAGTGGCGCAATCCTTGGCCTTGGCCCTACCTCAATAATTGCTACAGCAAACATACCTGAGGGCTCAGCATTCAGAAAACAAACTGGAACCATCATATTATTTTTCATCATCGTCAATCCTGGTGGCGGATAACAATATAACCGTTACTCCCCCCTCTTTTTTTCTTTCATAAAAAAAATGGATAATTTAATATAGCTGGCTTAAATGCAGACTTCGGTCGGCATACATGCGTCAAACATTAGAATCTAAAACCAATCTACTCTTTGGGCTTTTTGTCGGTTCACTGATTGCTGCAAACCTTATTGGTTTAAAAATAGCAAATTTTGGTATTTTTGAAGCTAGTGTCGGTATCCTCTTATTTCCAATACTTTTCCTGATTACCGATATTGTCGAGGAGGTCCATGGTCGAAAAAAAGTCCATGAACTTATCGTTATCGGAATGATTACCTTACTTGTCGTATTAGCAGTTACGACTATTGCAGTTCTGTTGCCATTTGCTGATCGAAGTCTCGTTAAAGATGAATATACCACTATTTTTGGAACAACCATCCGTATCTTTATTGCAAGTATCACCGCGTTTATTTTATCACAATTTCATGATGCATGGGCCTTTAATTTCTGGCGTGAAAAAACACAGGGAAAACATCTCTGGCTTCGAAATAATCTTAGCACCATTGTTAGCACGCTTATTGATACCACCATTTTCATGTTTATTGCTTTTTATGGATTAACCGATAAATTCACTGTCCTTTATGTATTTTCACTGATTATTCCCTATTGGTTGGTCAAAGTACTTTTTGCCCTTTTTGATACCCCCTTCTGTTATCTCGGGGTGAGATGGCTACAAAATTCTTCTGAAAAAAAAAACCAAAGGGTCATAAATTATTATTAATACCTTACCTATTTCCTTTGTTGAGGATAGAGGTATGGAGGAAAATCATAGTCTTGAGCAGATTAGGAAAAAGGCACATAGTTTAAATTGTCAGTTATTTGAAGAAGGATTTTCCCCACGTGATATTGAGATCATTGGATATTATCTCAATCGTATCGCAGCAAGTTATTTGAGTTATTTCACTCATAAAGAATTTGAGGATACGTTCAAAGAAAAAACCTTATTTGAAGGTGATGTGAAAGAAACCTATAAACACCTTTAACTCTTTATGTAACAGATAAAAAATAAAAAAATTCAATTTATATAAAT
>JAHJFH010000340.1 GCA_018824925.1 Thermoplasmatota archaeon | reverse complement strand
TTTTCGATAATCTTTGATAAACGAACTCTTTCCAAATCCATTTTCAGTGATTGTGAGTAATGTCCCCTCATCACTAACAACAGTCATGGCGACAACTCGATCATCTAGTCGAAGACGTATTCCACGTACTCCTCGAGCAACACGACCCATTGGTCGTACCTCGGTTTCATTAAACCGACATGCTTGACCTTTAGCACTAGCAATCATAACAGTTTGGCTTCCATCTGATAATTTAGTTGAAATTAATTCATCATTTTCTTCTAGATGAATTGCTCGAATTCCATTAACTCTAATATTGCTATAAGCAGATAATTCTGTTTTTTTGATAAAACCTCTTTTTGTAGAAAAGATAAGGAAGTGGTTATCATCAAATTCTGCTATGGGTATAGCTGTTTCGATTTTTTCACCTTCTTCTAATCGGGGTAATAGGTTGATTATTGCTTTTCCTTTAGAATGGCGGCCCCCTTCTGGGATTCTATATGCTTTTAACCAGTAGGTTTTTCCAAAATTGGTAAAGAACATGAGGTAGTTATGTGTCGAAGTGATAAACGAGTCAACGACTAGATCCTCCTCTTTTGTTTTCATGCCGATAAGACCTTTACCACCCCGTCGTTGGATTCGGTAAGTTTCAGTGGGTAAGCGTTTGATATAGCCTGTATCTGTAATGGTTACAACCACTTCATGTTCAGGGATGAGATCCTCAATTTCGATATCGATTTCTCCCTCAATAATCTCTGTTCGACGTTCATCCCCAAATTGCTCTTTTAGAGAAATTAGTTCCTTTTTTATTTCTAGTAAAATTTTACTATGATCTCCGAGAAGCTCTTCTAATGTTCTAATGAGTTCGGTGGTTTCAGTATAATCTTTTTCTACACTTTCAATTTCCATTCCAGTTAATTTTTGTAGTCGCATATCAAGGATTGCTTTTACTTGTTTCTCTGAAAGTGAAAATCGTTGCATTAATTGTTGTCGCGCTTCTTCAACATCCTTGCTTTTTCTAATGATGCGAATGACTTCATCGATATTTCGAAGTGCAATAAGTAATCCTTCCAGGATATGTAGTTTTTCTTTTGCTTTATTTAGGGTGTAAATGGAACGGTTTGTGATGATTTCAATACGATAATTGATAAAATATTGGATGAGGTCTTTAATTGTTAAAACTCTTGGCTGACCATCAACAATAGCGATGTTGATAATTCCAAAGGTTGATTGTAGTTCAGTGTGTCGAAATAATTGATTGAGGACTACCTCATCGATAGCATCACGTTTTAGGTCAATGACAATGCGCATACCTTTCCGGTCGCTTTCATCCCGTAGATCAGCTATTCCTTCGATTTTTTTGTTTTTTACCAACTCTGCAATAGTTTTAAGAAGATTAGATTTGTTGACCTGATAGGGTAATTCAGTTACAATAATTCGTTTTCGTTCCTTTTCTTCAATATGGGTTTTTGCCCGTATGTATACTAGTCCACGTCCAGTGGAATAGGCGCTTAGTATCCCGCCCCGTCCGTAAATGATACCACCGGTGGGAAAATCAGGGCCTTTGATGGATTCCATTAAATCTGCTGTTGTAAGATCAGGGTTATCGATAGTTGCAATAACCGCTTCAACAACTTCTGAAAGATTATGTGGTGACATATTGGTAGCCATGCCAACAGCTATTCCCGAGGATCCATTGACTAATAAATTAGGCAATATTGTAGGGAGTACATCTGGTTCTTTCAAACTGCTATCAAAATTGTCACGCCAGCTAACCGTTTCTTTGTCAATGTCTTGGAGCATTAATTTTGTTATTTTTGCTAGACGAGCTTCGGTATATCGCATAGCTGCAGCAGAATCGCCATCAACAGATCCAAAATTTCCCTGCCCCTCAATTAGTGGATAGCGTAGTGAGAAATTTTGTGCCATTCGAACTAGAGAGTCATAGACTGCTTGATCACCATGGGGATGGTATTTACCTAAAGTTTCACCGACTATTCTTGCTGATTTTTTGTAGGGTTTATCATGGGTGATGCCCATGTCGTTCATAGCGTATAGGATACGGCGGTGAACTGGTTTGAGCCCATCTCGAATATCTGGTAAAGCACGGCTGGTGATAACGCTCATTGAGTAATCGATGAATGCTCGTTTCATCTCTGTTTCAATGTCGCGTATTAATTCAGGTTGCTGTTCATCTGTCATTTCTATATCACCATTAAATATCTAGATTGACTACTTCCTTGGCGTGTGTTTCAATAAAATCTTTTCGTGGTTCAACTTTTTCACCCATAAGAATCGTAAATAATTCATCTGCTTCAACTGCATGTTCGACGGTGACCTTTAATGTTTTTCGATGTTCAGGAGTCATTGTTGTTTCCCAGAGTTGATCGGGGTTCATTTCGCCTAATCCTTTGTATCGTTGAATACTTATGCCGGTGTCACCAAGTTCTCGGAGTATTTGATTTCGTTCTCGCTCAGTATAAGCATATACAATTTTTTTGCCCTTAGAAATTTTATAGAGTGGTGGTTGTGCAATATAGAGGAAACCAGCTTCAATTAAGGGGCGCATATAACGGAAGAAGAAGGTGAGTAAGAGTGTCCTGATATGTTCTCCGTCAACATCGGCA
>JAHJFH010000339.1 GCA_018824925.1 Thermoplasmatota archaeon | reverse complement strand
CAAACAAGAGTATTTGTAGCAATATGCAAAATCGGAAATCCTCCCAATGATGTAACTATTAGTATAAAGGGTTCTCTATCTGGGCCTGATCTTACTAGTACCTCGATTCCCAAAGACCAGATTCCTCCGTATCCTGGTATACTTTGGTTAGAAGCTAATTATGATGATGTCGAAGTAATACCCCAACAATCTTACTATATAGTTGCTAGGACAACAGGAGGGGATGGTAGTAATTATTATCTTTGGTATGGCTCTACGGGAAATCCATATCCTGGTGGAGAGCTTTGGTATTCAGAGGATTATGGTTATTGGTGGGGAGTAATTTGGGATATGGATCTTTGTTTCGAAACCTATGGAAGAGATAATCTTCCACCTGATGCACCAACAATTACTGGTCCAAATAGCGGTAAACCTGGTATATCTTATGATTACACGTTTAATGCTATGGATCTTGATGGAGATGATGTGAGATATATTATCGATTGGAATGACACAAGTTTTGATACAACAGCGTATGTTCCATTTGGTACAGATGTAATAGTATCGCACACATGGAGTGCTGAAGGATCATATACAATTACAGCGAAAGCAGAGGATGAATTTGGTTTAATTGGGCCAGAGACAACGAAAACGGTTACTATGCCTAGAGACAAAGCACTTGATTCCAATTTTATCTTGCTAGAATGGCTATTTGAAAGATTTCCAAATGCGTTTCCAATTTTACGATTTGTCTTAAGATTGTAATAGAGATACAGTGATGAGGGGCTAAGATTAGCATTATAATAGCCTCTTGATTAAATTATAAACTTTCTTGCCGTTTTTATCACATTAATAATCATTGTTCAAGAACTCTCAAAGAATCTTTGGTTCTCAAGTTTTATCATAAAATAGGTGTATTTATGGGTTATTTATCGAAAGTAATATATATAATGACTGACAAATAGTAACATGCTTAGAGAGAATAGAAGAAGATAGCAATATCTTACAGAAGTTCTTACTGAAGAGTATCGGTGAATCTCGTATTCATCGAAAACCCTTCATCTAAGCACTACTTCTATTGAATAAATTTATTTTTAAAAGATACGTACCTCTTACACTTGTATTGCTTTGTTGTTCTGTGCATCATGTGTTGTGATGAGGTGGGTGAAGGTGTCGCCAGTGATTTGGATGGTGAAGGATATGGGTATTGGTTAAATGTTTTCCCAGGGGTAAATAAAGTAATAAAATGGGTTAGATAGCAACACAGGGGATGTCATAGGGTCTTAGGGCTGGTTTCTGATCAAGCTCAATTTTCTGAGGCGTTCCCCAGTTTTCAGTAATTTTTTTCATACCAAATATTGTTTTTGGTAAAAGAGCTAACTTTTTTTAAAAAAATTAGTCGCATTCTTTGATTAGATTATCTCAAATTTTTCAAATATTCTTTGAGAGCATGTTTTGATGAATACCACATATTTTCAAGTTTAACAGCATCCAATTTACCTTGTCTAGCCCGAAGACTTAGATACTCCTGAGAATAAGGGGAGAAATCAGCAATTTCCTTTAAAGATATGAGTCGTTCATCATCAACAAAACTTGACAGATAATACATTAATGCTTCATGAACAGCCTTTGCAATAAAATTAGTAAAAGCTGACAGATCACCATTATCGGCTCTTTGTAAAACCCGATAATATTTACGCCGATCTTCTTTTTTCAAAATAATAGGCGGATATCCCTCTTTCATAAGATATAAATTTGTTATAAGTCGCGATACCCTACCATTACCATCATGGAATGGGTGAATACGAACAAGTTCATGATGAATAAAAGCAGCTTTCTTGATTGGGTGAAGTTTTAATTCCTTGATATTAGAAATATATTCTTCCATAAGTTTTACAATTTTGGTATAACTTGGTGGGGTAGTTTTCGATCCTGTAATTCTTACATTTTCAGTTCGATATTTACCGGATTCTCTCAATATTCCTTTCGTTACTATTTCATGTATCTCTTGGATATTATCTGGTGATACCGGTTTTTTTGCGTAAACTAATTTAACCATTAGATCAAAAGCTTCGGCATCGTTTTTTGCTTCAAGATGATCTTTTAGAGGCTTACCACCAATTGTAACTCCTTCTTCCAATACAAGTTTTGTTTCTTGTAAGGTTAATGTGTTCCCTTCGATTGCATCCGAGTGATACGTATGTCGAAGTCTAATATCTTCGAGTAATTTCTTTAATGCCTCTTTAGGAAGTGGTCTAAGAGTATCTAACCGTTTTTTCTTTTCTTTTATTTTTTTTAATAATAATTCATCAATGTGAATATCGGTATCGGCATATTTCATAATATTCCGATATTTAACAGCGGATATATATCGGTATCGGTTGAATATTACAAAATCCGATATATATGATAAACTCTAATCATAGCCTTTAAATGAAAGTATAACTTGTCTATAGTTTATGATTACCGTTAGGAGTAT
>JAHJFH010000338.1 GCA_018824925.1 Thermoplasmatota archaeon | reverse complement strand
TTTTATCTTTTTCTATTATTGTTAATTGGTTTTTTTGGTCATACATTTGGGTTTGTGTTTAATGATATTGTGGATTATCATATTGATAAATCATCTACAGAGATAAGTGATCGCCCATTACTTAGTAAAACCATTTCAATTCGTAATGCTTGGGTGTTTGCCATATTATCGATGATTGCCGCTTTTGTTTTTGCGTTTCTTTTTGCTTATTTAACAAATCATTATTTTCCGATTATAATTCTTGTGTTTTCTGCTAGTTTTATAACACTATATGATTTGACCAGTAAGAAATTTCCGTTTACCGATATTTTTGTCGCCATTGGCATTTTCCTTTTAATTCTTTATGGATCATTTTATGGCGCAACACCAGCACAGGATTTTAGTGACATATCTACCTTAGCCTGGATTGTGTGCATCTTAGGTTCTATACAGGTGTTGTTCATGCAAATTGTTGCTGGTGGTATGAAGGATATTGAAAATGATTTCAAACGTGGTGCACACACGCTCGCTATAAAAATAGGGGTTCGAGTAACGAATGGTACAGTACATGTCTCGTCAGCATTTCAGGGTTTTGCCTATTTTATCCAGTTATTGGATCTTATTATGGTATTTTTGCCTTTTGTGATTATCCCGATATTTCAGGTGTTAATACCATTGCGGTACTTTCAGTGGATAGTACTTTTAATTATTGGGATTTTAATGTTTTTTATCTCCCACCGCCTGCTTTCAATGAAAACTTTTGATCGTATGCGTGCTCGACGGTTAATTGGTAGCCATTATATGATCAATTTTATGCTTGTTCCCATTATGTTAATGGCTTTGACACCGTGGGCAGGGTTATTGGTATTTTTCCCTGCCTTAGGGTTCATTCTTTCAAATTTGATTCTTCATGGAACGGTTTTGCAACCGAAAACCATGTGAGATGTGAGAAAAATCTAAAAAGTAGATTCTTGTTCAACTCTTTATATGAGCAAGATTTCGGCATATGCAAAATTGTTACGAATCCCTGGTTTAGGGGCCCTGGCAACTCCAGCAGTTATTGGTGCTTTATCTGTGGGTGTTACGGATTTGAATTTATTAGTACTTTTGTTTTTCATTGGTGGCTTTGCAGCGATTTATGGGTTTTTATTAAATGATTATGCTGATATTGAGTTAGATGGTTTAGTCGATGAGTTGAAGAAAAAACCACTAGTAAGCGGTGAAATCAGTCCAAAGAGTGCTTTGTTGCTTTCGGTGTTTCTCATTATGGGTGCATTTTTGTGTATGTTTTTGTTATTTCGCGGAACCATGATTACTGACATAAAACTGTGGGGTGTTTTTTCTATTTTCATGGCAGGGATTCTTGGGAGTATCTATAATTTATATGGAAAACAGATAGTTGGATCAGATTTTCTTGTTGCTATCTCCATGGGATTGGTCTTTCTCTTTGGCGCTTTATCAGTTGGGATACCAACTCCTGTGACATGGATAGTAGTTTGGTTAACCTTTAATCATACCTTACATATGAACGCCATAGAAGGGGGAATAAAGGATGTTGATCATGATTATAAAATGGGTGTAACCAACATCGCCTCAAAAATTGGTGTAAAAATACGGGGTAATGCACTACATATTCCAGGAAAATTCAAAGCATTTGGAATGGGGATACGAATAACATCAGCAGTCCTACTCTTCACCCCCTTTTTTATATTTGGATATGACTATTATATATGGCAACTCTTGATCCTTGGGGTGGCAACCTTAGGAGTATTATATTTCAGTGTAAAATTAATTACCCTTTCGGAATTTCAACGAACCACCATTCAAAAATATATTGGCGTGCAATCATTTCTCCGGTATTCCTTAGTGCCCTTGATGTTGATATCAATTATTGGTATTATCCCTGCAATAATCCTTATTATTCTTCCTATAGGATGGTATATCATTTTTACTCCCTTGCTCGGAGAAACTCTTTTTAAACCACGGATGTAACATGACAGCAACAGCAAAATCTGTATGTATTATTGGAGCAGGTATTGGTGGATTAACTGCTGGTGCACTTCTTACAAAACATGGTTTCAAGGTCACAATTTATGAAAAAGAACATCTCCTTGGTGGTCGAGCGCTTTCAATTGATGATTTCACCAAAATTTCAGAAAAAGACTATAAAAAATTACTCAGCCAGTTTTATATGCGTATAGCGTTTTCTGAGCCATCACTTACCGAAATTTTTGAAAAACAAATGTTAACAGGATATAAACTTGATCTAGGATACCATGCGATCGGAGGGGGCGTTTTTTCCAATCTCAATAACGTCCTAGCAGAATTCGATATGCATGTAGATTTCTTAGAATCCTATGTCGGTTTTATTACTAAAACAGGGTGGCAATACCCCTTTCTTACTCGACTAGATAAACTTATGATCTTACCTAACATCATACGCCTCTTTTTAGCAAATGAACATACCATGCAGGAACTTGATAACGTCTCCATGACTGAGACAATAAAACGATATGGAAAAGGAAAAATGACCCTTATCCTTGAGATCTTTTCACGTTCAATTACTACGGTAAACAACCTCAATCGTATTTCCACCGGTGAAATGTTTCGTGCGCAGAAAAACCTCTACCGCGGTTCAAAACCCGTAGGATACCCCATTAACGGACTGAATAGCATTCATTCCAAATTATCATCATATATTTTGGACCATGGTGGCACAATACATCTAAATACGCCAGTAGAAAAAATTGTGATCGAAAATGCAACGACAAAAGGAGTAAAGATTCATAACCAAACCCATAACTATGATATCATCATCTCAAATGTCATGGTACAAGAATTATTTTCCCTAATAGATGAAAACGTGCTACCCAAAAGCTATGTGACCGCAATTAAACAGCTTGAGGGAACCGCGAGTTTATGCGCCTACTATAGTCTAAAAACGATGGACCCAGCGCTTCTTGGAAAGACCTTTCATTTTATCGAACGTGATGTGGGGGTTGATGGCAATGACGCTGTTGGCATGATCGACTTCATGGCTACTGACCGAAAAGCAGGATTATCACCACCAGATACATACCTCATACAATCATATATCATATGCACACCTCAGGAAGCCAAAGATCCTCAAATGGTAAAACAACTCCGATCCTTATTGGATAAGAATCTGGAAAAACTTATCCCCCATTATATTGAACATCTCGCATGGGCTTTATATCCCGTTATATGGCATCTTGATGGTGTAGCAAAAACAATACAAAATGATAAACCACGAATCGTAACACCCATTGAAAATTTATTTATCATCGGTGATTGTGTAAAAGCACCAGGTATCGGAGTGAACTGTGCGATAAACTCTGCTCGCATTTTAACGGATAAACTCACAAAACCATAATAT
>JAHJFH010000337.1 GCA_018824925.1 Thermoplasmatota archaeon | reverse complement strand
GATCTTGTTCCGCAGGCAATGAGGGTAACATCATGTCCCTCTTTACATAACATTCCTTTTCCAATTTGAATATCTGAAACATCTTCTGATGAATATATAAGTGGTGCATTTGCTCTTCCGATGCGGGCGTACATTGGTCCAAAATTCATTGCCATTAATTCAACTATTTTCCGTGTTTGAGTCGCATCACTAGGTGCGAATACACGCATATTGGGTAACACACGCATCAATGCGATATCTTCAATCATTTGATGGCTTGCACCATCTTTTCCGACACTTATGCCACCATGGGTTGCAAATATTTTCACGTTTGCATTTGAGTAGGCAATACCCATGCGTATTTGGTCATATACACGACCGGTGGCAAAAACGGCGAAAGTGCTTGCGAAAGGTATTTTCCCACAAGAGGCTAATCCTGCAGCGGCTGACATCATATTCGCTTCAGCGATACCCATTTCAAAAAAACGGTGAGGGAATTGTCGTGCGAAGAGAATGGTTTTTGTTGATTTTGATAGATCTGCATCAAGGACTACTATCTCAGGAATGCGTTTTCCCAGTTCAACCAGGGTTTCTCCGTAAGCATTCCTAGGATTATACATGTTTTTGGTCATGGTGATACCTCGAGTTTTCGCTGTATAAGATCAAGTTCTTCAAGAGCGCGTTGATATTCTAGTTCGTTTGGGGGTACTCCATGGAAATCGACATTGTTTTCCATAAATGAGATGTCTTTTCCTTTTACGGTATTCAGTATAATCATGGTTGGTTGGTTTTTACGTTGTTGTGCTCGATCAAGAGCATCGAGAATTTGAGGAAAACTATGTCCATCTATTTCAATAACATACCAGCCGAAGGCATGCCATCGTTCACGTACTGATTCAATTCGGAGAACATCCTCTGTTTTTCCATCGATTTGGAGGAAATTACGATCAAGTAAACCCGTGAGATTGTCGAGGTGATAATGTGTGGCTGATGATGCGGCCTCCCATACCTGTCCTTCGTTTGTTTCGCCATCACCGAGCAAAACATAGACGCGATGTGATCGTTGGTCAAGTTTGCCTGCAAGGGCAACACCAATACCAAATGATAATCCTTGGCCTAGGGAACCTGTTGAGGCCTCGACACCGGGAGTGCGGAAGCAGACGGGGTGGCCTTGTAACATACAGTTGATTTTTCGTAATCGTGTTAGTTCATTAACTTCAAAATATCCACATTCTGCAAGGGCAGCATAGAGCGTGGGTGCTGCATGACCTTTGCTGAGTATAAATCGATCACGATTTGGATCTTGTGGTGCGGTTGGTGAATGGTTCATATGATGAAAATAAAGAGAAACGATAGCTTCGACAGCTGATAATGATCCTCCGGGGTGACCTGATTGTGCTTGGTATAACATCTCAATGATGTGTTTTCTGATTTGCACTGCTTTTATTTTTAGGGAATGTATCTGTTTATCAGTGTATGAAATTAAGTCCACTCTCCGCCCAGTAGTCTGTTTTGTCTACAAGTAGCCCATATCGATTGTTGCATAAAATACTTTTTGTGATTTTTATTACATCGGTTAATGTTTTGGTTTTATTGTTGTTGATAGGGTGGGTTTTTTGTATGGAATCGGGATAGATAGTAGAGGTCTTGATAGATATCAGGTCGGATGTCCCTGATAACTGGTCGGTTAGGTCGTGATCGGTCTATTTGTGTGAAATCAAGGTCACAGGTGATGATACTTTCTTGGAAATAGGGGGCTTTTATGATTTCATATCCCAGGGGGTCGTATACTTGGGATCCGCCCCAGAAAACAAGGTCGTCTTGAGAACCAACGAGATTGGTATAGGATACAAAAACCGTGTTTTCTAATGCTCTTGCAGGTATGAGGGTTTCAAAGAAATATCGTGCGGTGGATGGAGATGCAGAGATGTACGCAATAAGTGATGCACCTTGGTGGGTGAGAGCACGTGCAAGCTCTGGGAAGAACATGTCGTAGCAAATGAGCATACCTATTTTTCCATATTCTGTGGTGAATATGGGGAGGCGTTCTCCCTCATCAAAATAGAGTTTTTCTTCAAAGGGTCCAAAGGTAGGGAGAAACCATTTATCATAGTGGTCGATTTTTCCTGATGGATGGATAAGTATAGCTGAATTATGGATAAGACTCGGTATATCAGGGTTTTTTAAAGGCATTCCAAAAATTATATAGCAGTGGTGTTTTTCTGCGAGTTGTGTGAGGTAGGTTATTGAGGGTCCTGTGAGTGGTTCTGCAAGTGTTCGAAATTCGTCTTTACAGCGGTAGCCGGTGAGGAAGAGTTCGCCGAAAATGTAGCAGTCTGCTGGTGTTTTAGCGATGTATTTTTCCATGGCTTCAATGTTTGCTTTTTTTTTCGCTATTTTTGGTCGAGCTGATATCATTGCAAGTTTCATAGAGGTTCGGTGCTGGGTAGTGATAAAGGTATTATAATGTTTTTTCCTGGTTTTTAGCATCACCGAAATAATTATATACTTAATAAAATAAAAATATGTGCGGGGAAAAAACATTACATTTGGGATCATATGAAGCTCATTACCTTACCAATTATAACCAGTGCACTTCAGGAAGCATTAGGCATATCTTATGAAACAGCAAAACAATATGCCATGCAAATCCTCGATATTTTTGGATTTGAGGACCGCATCATCGACAATATCCTTGATCAAGTAGAACGACAATTCTTTTATATTCTCGAAGGAAAAGGACTTTTAACCACAGACGGAGAAGAGATTACGCTCCATACTGGGAGAAAATGGCGTATTCGCTACTGGTGCCTCCGAAAACCCCAAATACAACAGCTTTTCGTACAAAATAAACATCACAAATCTCGGTTGAGCTCCTCAAAACTATCATCATTTACTACCGAACAACTATATACACAACTCTCCACAGAGATATGGGCAAATCGGAAAACCAATCAATAACGAACAATAAAAAATAACTCAGAGCAAATTTTTAAGTAAACCACACTAGTTAGCATTCTTATTATGAAATCAGATTCAGAGATAGCACAAGCAGTTACACTCAAACCAATACAGGATATTGCCGCAAAAGCAGGACTACAACCAGAAGAATATATATCCTGGGGGAACTATAAAGCAAAAATCTATCTCTCCGCTTTGGAAAAAAGAACCAATCATCCCAACGGAAAACTCATCTTAGTAACCTCAATGACCCCAACACCTCAGGGTGAGGGAAAAACAACGGTAACCATTGGATTAACTCAAGCATTAGCACGCCTTGGAAAAAAAACAATGCTAGCCATCCGCGAACCATCCCTTGGCCCCATTATGGGAAAAAAAGGAGGCGCAACTGGTGGTGGATACTCACAGGTCGTCCCCAATATTGACATTAACCTACATTTCACCGGAGATATGCATGCAATAACCAGCGCCCATAATCTATTAGCTAGCCTATTAGACAACCATATCCATCATGGCGATGCCTACCACATCGACCCACGATACATCGTATGGCCACGAGTTCTTGATATCAGCGACCGAAGTCTACGACATACCGTTATTGGATTAGGTGGGCCAACAGATGGTGTCCCCCATGAAACACGATTTAGCATCACCCCGGCATCAGAAGTCATGGCGGTCCTCTGCCTTTCAAAAAATTATCAAGACCTCAAAAAACGACTTGCTCGCATCATCGTTGCATACACCTATAATGATAAACCCGTGACCGCTGGAGATCTTCAAGCAGTTGGAGCTATGGCAGCAATTCTCAAAGATGCGATGCTACCTAACCTTGTACAGACCATTGAAGGTGTCCCCGCACTTGTCCATGGTGGTCCCTTCGCAAACATAGCACATGGAACCAACAGCCTCATTGCCACACTCCTCGGACTAAAACTAGCAGACTATTTCGTTACTGAAGCAGGATTTGGATCTGATCTAGGCGCCGAAAAATTTTTTGACATCGTCTGTCCAATAGGACAACTACATCCCAACGCTGTGGTTCTGGTAGTTAGCGTGCGGGCATTAAAACAAAATGGTTACGGAACCAATCTTACCGCTGTAAAAAAAGGGCTGGAAAATCTCGAAAAACATCTCGAAAACATATCGTATTATCATATCCCCCTTATCATTGCTATCAATCGATTTAAAGATGATACAGAAGAGGAATTAACCTGCATCGAACACTATTGTGCATCCAAAAACATCCCAACCGCCGTCGTATCAGTACATACTGAGGGCGGTGAGGGTGGAATAGAACTCGCAGGAAAACTAATTAGCCTTTTACATAACTCTCGATCAGATTTTCGTCCATTATATAACCATGAATTACCAGTTAAAGAAAAAATAGATATTATTGCAAAAAAAATCTATGGCGCTGAACGAGTAGTATATACAGTAACCGCGGAAAAAGACCTTCGCCTCTGCCAACAACTTGGACTAGATACATTACCGATCTGCATCGCTAAAACCCCCTACTCATTATCAGATGATCCCTTACTACTCGGAAGACCACAAGGGTTCAAAATTACCGTCCGAGAAATAGGATTTTCCACCGGCGCAGGATTTCTCGTACCAATGACCGGAAAAATAACTACCATGCCAGGTCTACCCGCACAACCAATGTCTGTATTTATCGACATCGATGACACCGGCTCAATCACGGGACTATAAAAACACCCGACATAAATCATGGGAAATTACTAAAGCCACTACATGATATCCTATTATCATTTGGGCGTTGGGAGAGGCATATTATGGATGAAAAACAACTTGACACACATATAGATACAATCATAAATACTGTAAAGGACAATAAAGTATCCAGAGATGAGATACTAAAGGAGTTACAACGATTCCTTGAATATGGCGTCCCCCTTGATCATGCCACACAAACCCTTATAAAAAAATATGGTGGAACCTATACACCCATTTCTTCAGAACGAACCTTACTTGCTGATATACAATCACCTAAATCATCTGTTAATCTTCTCTGCAGAGTTATTGCTATTACACCAAAAACGACCACGGTAAAAGGAGAAGAAAAAACACTATACTATGGAATGGTAGCTGATGAAAGCGGCAGCCTCTCTTTCACCGCTTGGGAGGACTTTCAATTACAAACCGATGACGTCATCGAAGTAACCAACGCCTACCTCAGAGAATGGCGCGGTGCCCTAAAACTCAATTTTGGTGAACGTACAAAAATCGAAAAAACCGACCAAAAACGCATACCCAAAGACACCATCACCCCACAAACCTATACACTGAATGATCTCCATGGTGGAATCGGATTAGTCGAAGTCACCGCTCGAATAGAAACACTCAATAAACGTACCATCGAAACCAATGGAACCACCAAGACCCTATTTTCAGGTGTTCTCTCAGATGAAACAGCCAAATCTCAATTCACGGCATGGCATGATTTTAAACTTAAAGAAAAAGATATCATCAAAATATCTGGTGGATATGTACGAACCTGGAAAGGAATACCCCAACTCACTTTTGATGAACGAAGCACCGTAACAAAATTACCAGATACCACACTCCCCGAAACATCCATACCCCCCAGAACACTCTTGCTATACGAACTAGAGGAACTCCAAGGCGGTTTCGATATCGAAATCACCGGTACTGTACTCGAAATAAGAGATGGATCAGGCATTATTAACCGTTGCCCACAATGCAAAAGAACCCTTCAAGATACCACCTGTACCATCCATGGATCTGTCACTCCTGAACCCGATCTTCGTTTGAAATTAATAATCGATGATGGAACTGGAGCGATCAGCACCATACTCGATAAAAACACTACTGAACAAATACTCGGAAAAACCTTCAAAGATATCCAAAATCTTGAAAAAAAACAAGGACACCAAGCCGTAAGAGAAGAACTCTATGCCCATCTATTTTGTCAACAACTTGTTTTACGCGGAAATGCCCTCAGTGATGACTATGGCCTCACCCTTATCGTAAAAAACGCCGAGATCGTACCACTTAATATCGAAGAACAACATGATAGCTTACTTCAAGAGATGGAGACAATCCCATGAAACGAGAACCCGCATGGCGACTCTTCGCTGCAGAATATAACGCAACACAAAAAGAGATAAAAGGAAGGGAACAAAAAACACCATCATATATTATTACCCCCCTTGGAGCCAAAGTCAACCGGGTATTTATTGTTGGTGTACTTACTGATGTTGAAAATATTACTGAAGGAAAAGATTTTCTCAGAGCCCATGTCTCCGATCCATCAGGTGTATATACATTATATTCAGGACAATATCAACAGGACGCAACTGAAACCCTAGCGACTATCGATGTCCCCGCCTATGTCGCAGTTATCGGTAAAACCAGGACCTACATACCCGAAGAAGGGCAGCTTTTTGTTTCCATCCGTCCAGAAATAGTCCAGGAAGTAACTGCACAAACCCGAGATAGATGGATTCTTCAAACCTGTCAACATACAAAAAAACGACTTGATGCCATAAATGAAATTTCAAACATGGTGACCCCTTCTATCGAAGAATTACAGAAACTAAACTACCCCCGATATCTTGCAGAGGGCGCCATGCTTGCAAAGGAACATTATGAGACTGTAGATATTCAACGGTATGCAGGAATCATTCGAGATGCCCTAGACTATGTTTTTCCAACAAACGAACCACATGAAAAATCAATAAAAGAGATTGAAATCAAGACTTCACCAAAAATAAATGATTCTACAATTCAAACTAAAGATAATAAAAATGATGCCCCTAAAGCAGAGGAAACTGAAGAAATAGTTATGCACACTATCAAGAAACTTGAGGGAGACCTTGGAGCTGCGTGGGATCTTATCGTTGAACAATGTAAAAAACAGGGTCTTGACGAAAGCACAATTGAAGAATCATTAGCATCGTTAATGGATAAAGGCTTTATTTTTGAACCCGTGCTTGGTACAATAAAAACCACATAATACTATATAAAAAAAAGATTGGGGTATTAGCATGAAATTTGAGCTGTTATCACATCATTTTTCTAAACTAGAATGGTCGTTATTATTTGTGTTTCTTCTACAACTAATTTTAGGAAGTATATATTTTCTTTACAACATTGCTCAATCAGAATTAACAATTATTTGGTCTTTGATAACAATGTTAAATTTTACTTTGTTTGCTGGTTTGTTTGCGAAATATATTTCTAAACAGAATTAAAAAAAAAGATAGGGGGGGTTGTTTATATCCCGCCACCTGCGTTCATTTTTATAAAGAAGAGGAACACAAACCCTGTTTGTGTACGTTGTGTGGATGGTCCACCATCGATCCAGGCTTCTACAGTAACTTCCGTAGCACCGATACCCAAGATGAGACCAGAGGCTATTTCTGTAGTGCCCCCAGCTGGGACAGTTACTCCTGATCCTTCGGTTATTTGATTTATAAATGCTCCACCAGTGAAGGTGATTCTCCATTCGACATTATTTGCTGGTGCACCAATGTTTCGTATGGTTGGTTTTAGTTTGAATAATCCGCTATCAACGGTCGGTATGCTGAGTATTGGTCCAGCTATTTCTGCCGTGGTTGAACCAGAACCGTGTAATCCTTCGTCATCAGTTACACTTAGAATGACGGCGTAGGTTCCAGCTGCGGGATATGCATAGAGTGGGTTTTGTTCGTCTGATGTGTCACCGTTTCCGAAATCCCAGAGATATGTGTAGGGTGGTGTGCCACCAGATGCGCTTCCGGTAAATTGGATTTCTTCGCCAGCATTTCCTGTGTAGGGGCCACCAGGGTTTACTGAAGGTCCGCTTCCACCGTTGACGATAAAGTCATCTATCATGAGGAACCATGAGTCGATACTGATCATGTGTATAGCAATGTAGATTGCTTGTCCATCGTAGATATTGAGGTCATAGGTGAATTCTTCCCATGCGGTGTGTCCTGGTTGTTCGGTTGGGGAGATGATGATAAAACTAGCGGGATTTGTATCTGTGGTTGATACGCCTACTTCGAATAGTTCATAGTTATATGTGTCTAGATACGATTTTGCCCAGAAATTAACGTTATCATAGTCTGCTGGTCCAATTTGTGGTGATATAAGCCAATCGTCGTTTAGATATCCAGCATTATCGTTGTTGAATCCGGCACAATATTTCATTCCGGAATGTGGCTGTGCATCTGGATCACCGGTCATAGGTGGTGTAGTGGTTGAGGGGTTGAAGATGATGAATGCATATGGGTCATATTGATGTGGCCAGGTATATGCGCTGTGACCGAAGGTTGGATCCCCATTGACATCAATTGTTGTCCATGGCGGGAAATCAATTAACCAGTCGGTATAGGTTTCGAATCCATCTTCAAAAATAACATCCTTGCTTAATGGTGCACTTGTTTGTGCATCTGTTTTGAGGATACTGGTTGGTTGTGCGAATGCCAAGGATGAGCATATCAGCACAAAAGTTAGTAATAGTATACTTGCTCCTTTAATTTTATTTGATTTCATATGTTTTATGCCTCCCAAAATGGTTTGCAGATAATTATAGCTAGTATCTCCTATATAAAT
>JAHJFH010000055.1 GCA_018824925.1 Thermoplasmatota archaeon | reverse complement strand
GTTATTTGCTGAGAAACTTGATTTAGACATGATTGCGCAAGCACTTGAAGGGGCTGAGTATGAGCCTGAGCAGTTCCCGGGGTTAGTGTATCGGTTGGATGTTCCGAAAACCGCTACGTTGCTTTTCAGGAGTGGTAAGGCGAACTGTACTGGGGCGAAGACTATTGATGATGTTCGTAAGACTGTGGATATGATAGCTGAGAAATTAAAGATGCTCGCTGTTGATGTCTATTCGAATCGGGAGATAGTTATTCAAAATATGGTAGCTACCGCGGATTTAGGTGGTGAGCTGAACCTTAATGAAGTCGCGGTTGCATTTGGGTTGGACAATGTTGAATATGAGCCTGAGCAGTTCCCGGGGTTGGTATACAGAGTTAAAGAGCCACGTGTGGTGATGTTGCTGTTCGGTTCAGGTAAAATTGTGTGTACAGGGGGAAGAACCGTGGAGGATGTCTCGATAGCTGTGGAGCAATTATTTAAGACGCTTTCTACTATGGGGCTTCTTCATTAGGTTTCGGGTTTTTTGGGTTTGATAGAGTTGACAAGTAATAAAGAGAAACAAAAAATTGAAGAAACGGTTAAATGCCCTGATTGTGGGAGTACGCGTCTGAGTAAGGATTACTCACGGGCTGAATTAGTGTGTGAAAACTGTGGGCTTGTTATCGATCAAGAACTCATTGATCATGGGCCTGAATGGCGTGCATTTGATAGTGAACAGCGTGAGAAACGTGCTCGAACGGGGGCACCCATGACGTATACTATGCATGATAAGGGCCTTAGTACCGTGATCGGTTGGCAAAACAGAGATTCGTATGGCATATAAATTCCAACGAGAAATAGAGCACAGCTCTATCGTCTGAGAAAATGGCAACGCCGAATACGTATCAGTGATGCGACAGAAAGAAACCTCGCAACTGCGTTGTCAGGGCTTGATAGACTGGCTTCAGGTATGGGACTTCCAAGAACTGTTAGGGAGACTGCTGCTATGATTTATCGTAAAGCAGTAGTAAAGAATCTTATTCGAGGGAGAAGCATTGAGGGTGTTACTGCTGCGGCTTTGTATGCTGCATGTCGGCAGTGTCATGTCCCACGGACACTTGATGAAATAAGTAGCTTGGCAAATATGTCCCGGAAGGAGATTGGGAGAAACTATCGTTTCATTGCCCGGAAACTTGGATTAAAACTGATGCCTACGACACCTTTGGATTATATTTCTCGATTTTGTAGTGAATTAAAACTCAGTGGAGATGTTCAAACAAAGACTATAGATATAATTCAAGACGCGGCAAATAATGAACTCACCAGTGGACGTGGCCCAACAGGTATAGCAGCTGCGGCTCTCTATATTGCGTCTGTCCTGTGTGGTGAACGGAGAACACAACGTGAGGTAGCAGATGTGGCGGGAGTCACAGAGGTTACCATTCGAAACCGGTATAAAGAGTTGGCTGAGAAACTGGATATTGATGTTATCCTGTGATTTTATCATTTTTTTCCTTTTCTTTTTTTTTGGGTAGTGTGTGGTTTATGTGTCATTTTGTTTAAAAACCATATCTTAGGAATATGAGAAACTGTATCTCACGGATTTGGGAAAATATGCGTCGCACAGATATGGAAAGACACTAATGGGTGTTGTATGGTTTGTATGGAAAATGGGGGGGTGATGATGTGTGTTCAGTTATTGTGCTTTTGTGGTTATGGTTACGAGATCGGTCAACTCATGCATATCTTAGTGGTAGTTGGGGGTACCAAATGCTTCTCGATTCTTTTTTTATTTTAATCAGATAAGGATATTGTTATTAGGTGTAACTATTAATATCATATAACTCCCCCCATTTATTAATATTTTTGTTGCATAAAAACTTTTTTTATAGGATAAGATAAATTTTATATACCAATAATTAATTAAGAAAATATAATAACTGGGAGGTATTCATAAAATATGAAAGCAAGAATCGTATGTATTTTGATAAGTATGCTGTTGATTACTTCAGGAACCCTGGTCTTAGCTGACTGGGAACCTGGTGATGGCCATAAAATGCATTTCCCACAGCTTCCTAACCCCTTTGGATGGGATGTTGATTTTCATGACTGGTGGCTTGCTGATGATTGGGAATGTAGCGAAGATGGACCCGTAGAAGATATTCATTTCTGGATATCATATCAAGAAGGATTTGAGGTTGATATCCCCTTTATTGATATTAGTATCTGGTCAAACAATCCTGGACCACCATCACATCCAGAACAAATGATGTGGCAATACATCTTCCAACCAGGTGAGTTTATCTTTAATGGCCCCTGGGATGGTGTCCAAGGATGGTATTGGCCGCCTGATTATTACAGAGAAAATGATCATTTTACGTACTGGCAGATAAATATCCCAGATATACCTGATCCCTTTATCCAGGAAGCAGGTACTATTTACTGGCTGGTTATTTCGATGCCATTTTATGTCAATCCCTTTGCCCCACCAGGTGTGGGCTGGAAGACTTCATTGGATCATTTTATGGATGCCGCGGTTTTTGGGTATCCTGGAAATTGGGTCCCTATTCATGATCCGATAAATGGTGAACAAATCGATTTTGCGTTTGTTATCACTGGGGAAACACCGCCGCCCCCGTACTGCTGTGTTAACATCACCGCTATTAATGGTGGATTTCTGGATGCTGTTAAAACACCAACGGTTAATGCTGATATCACTAATATGGGAACTGGTACCTGTGTCAATGTATCCTGGAGTTTTGCATTTAGTGGTCTTATTTTCCTTGGTCCGGCTAGTGGTGTGATACCTTCAATGGCACCTGGTGCAACGGTTACGGTGTCATCTAAACCGGTATTGGGGTTTGCATTTCCGGGAATATTCCCTGGGCAAGTCACTATTACGGCTGATGCAGAGAATAATGCATGTCCACCCGCAACGATAACTAGAGAAATACAGGTATTACTATTGTTATGTAAAGTGATTTAAACCACACCCCCCCCTTTTTTTTATTTTTTTTTTGTAGGTGATTGAATTTTTGCTATCTTGAAACAATCTTCATGGGTGAATCCTGGGATACTTTGAAGATTACTGCCGATTAGGGGGATATGGGTTGTTGTAGGTGTAAAGAATCGGGGAATTATGATATTTTTTAATGGTATGGCGTGGTAGATTTTTGATAACAGAAACATTCTCGCTAACTTTGTGGTGAATCGATTATATTCTTGTATGCATTTTTTTTTGGAGTCTATCATCAGAGCAGCGATTTTTCCGGATACTAATGCGCTATTAACACCAAAACCAAAAAAGGGATCGTGGAAACCACTGATGGCTCCAGCGAGGATACATGTTTTTCCCTGTATTGTTTTCAATAGGTATGGTTTTTCTGGGATATTGTCGGCGACCATTGACCATGTAGTGAAGGTGAGGTTTTCGGTTTTTTTGAGGTGTATGCTGAATCGGTGTAAGAGTTTTTCATGTGGGGCTGTGTAGGGAAAGTCGACTTCGACTGAGGTTATGTTGTTGTTTCCTGCGAGATAGCCGTAGCCATAGCCGGCTATGTAGGTGTCGAAATAGGCGATACAAAAATTGTTGTTATTGTGTGTAGGCAGGTGGCTATTAAAATGGACAAAGGGGGTATGGCGTAGTTTTAGATATTTACATAGGCCAGAGTAGGTGCCGGTGGCGATGATGGAGTTGTGTGGGATGGTGTGGAGTGTTTCTGGGGTGAGTGGTTGAGAGAATTCAAAAGTGACGCCTTCGTTGAGGGCTTTTTGGTAGAGGTAATAATCGAGTGATGTTTTTTGGGGGCCTCGTTCAGTGACATAAAGATGGTGTGTGTGAAAATAGACTTTTTTTGAGTAGATATAGGCTGTGAAGGTGTCAAGAGGTGAGATGCAGGGTGTGATATCAATGCCGGTGAATTCTGTGATTTGTTGCAGATGAAGGGGAGTCATGTGTACCGAGGGGGTACAGTTTTGTGGTCCACCGACGTGTTGTTCTTTTTCAAAGACCGTTACGTCGTGGCCGTTGTGTGCGAGGTTTATCGCAGCGGTGAGACCCGCTAATCCTGCGCCATAGATATGTAGTATGCTCTTCCCTCAGATTATTTGGTTATATGGTGGTAAAAAATTTATATAGTTATCGCAGGGGGGGAAAAATGTTATGTTCTGTTGTATTTCAGTGTTTTTTTAGGGAACAAATGCTTAAATTATGGCGGGATGTTATTGCTGATAAGATGCGGTCTGGAACATCGAGTGATTTGTATCGGGATAATTGGTCGGTTATTGTAAAACTGTTGCAAGTGGACAAAACACATTGTATTCATCACGGTTTGTATGAAAAAGGGGTGTTTGGACATGTTTCTGCGGTGCGGCATATGAATGATTTTGTGGGGTGTTTGCTAGGATTAGATATGCAGCAGTGTGGTATAAAAAAGGTGTTGGATGCGGGGTGTGGGGTTGGGGGTGTGTCGATTTATCTAGCACAGAAATATCCTGATGTACGGGTGGTGGGTATTACGAATGTGGTTGAACAGGTGAGGATGGCAGAAGGGCTTGCTCAGGAAGAGGGAGTTGGTGCTAGCACAGAGTTTCTGGTGGGAGATTTTTGTGATTCCGGTTTTTCTTCGAATGGATTTGATGGGGTATTTTTAGTGGAATCTCTGGGGTATGTTGCTGATCAAATGCGGTTGGTTCGCGAGATGTATCGGGTGTTAAAACCTGGGGGGACGTTGGTGGTCATTGATGTGTTTCGCACACCGGTTCAGCTTCATGGATTTCTTCTGATGCTGTATGATTGTTTTTGTAAATGTTGGGGGTTGTCCGGTGTGTGGAGGCTTGAGGAGCTTGTGGGTATTCTGAAAGAAGAAGGGTTTTGTGATATAGGGATTAGGGATCTTACGGGGAATGTGGTTTTGGGTATTGTTCGTGGGAGTGTTTTCGGTGTTCCATATCTTGTTTCGTTGATGGGTTCTAAAGTGGTTCGAGGAAAATCATTTTCGATGGGTGAGGATCCGAGGTTTGTGGCAGTGGAATCGTTTTTTTGTATGATGCTGGGGATAGCGAAAGGGATTACGTACACTGCGGTCACGGCGACTAAACCCTTGTAATATGGGGGTGAGTGATTTGAGTTGTGAATGTGGTGTGTGAAAGATTTTTTTACTGGTTGGTTGATGGTGTTTGGTATTTTTGATTTAATGGACTCCGAAGGTAAAGGGACCGAGTTTTATGGCATTGACTTGTAGCTCATTTCGATAGGTGTTTAATGGTTCGATGGTGATGATGATGCGGATGAATCCGAATCCGAAGAAGTAGTGTTGGCTTTGAATGAAGGTGGATGTTTTTCCTTCGAGATTGGAGATAGTGCCATTTGCGATTTCTTTATCAAATGCTTTTAGGGGCCCCCATTCAACATTCATTGACCAGTCGATAAAGCTGATGTTGATGGTGCCGGTGTTTTTAAGTTCTGCTTTTATTCCTAGTGATGGGCTTTGCACGGTGATGTCTATTTCTGGTGGTGGTGTTTCGATGACTTTGACGGTGGTGTTGTCAAAGGCGATGTGTTTTGGGTTGGCGCTATCAGTGACGACAAGGGTTATGTTGTACACACCGATATCGCTGTAGCTGTAGAGGGGGGCATAGGGGATTTTGGAGGTGTGGCCATCACCGAAATCCCAGGTCCAGTTTAGGTAGGGTGGTTGGCCGTCTTTTGCATCTCCATGGAATCGGATGCCATTGAGTTTGTTCCAGGACCAGGATATTTCATATGATCCGCCGGCGGTACACGAGAATTTGGTTGAGTTTCCATAGATGATGATGTCATCTATGCTGTATTCTTGCAGGTAGGGGTCGGTGTTGTTGGTGCTGTAGTATTGGAACATGATTTGGGCGTTGGGTGCGCCGGCATAGGCGGTGAGGTCGATTTCTTGGGAGTCTTGCCAGGTCCAGCTGATAAAGAAGGGAATGGTGTCTTCATTCCAGATTTGGGTCCAGTTTTGGCCGTTGTCGATGGTGATGCTGACGTTGAGGTCGATGGTGTCTTTTTCTTGGGAGCTGTATTGGCTGGTGTAATAGTGGAATCTGAGGAATATTTCTTGATGTTCGCTGAAGTCGAGTATGGGGGTGATGAGGCATTCGTTTTGTGTGCCTTTGTAATTGCCGCGGTGGACGGTGGTGCAGTTGGGTTCTGAGTATGGTTGTGATTGGTCGATGTACCATGTTTCGTTATTGGAGGTGTTGATGTGGGTCCATTGTCCGAGGAGTGGGTCTTGTGGTGGGATATTGCCGTCGGTGAAGTCTTCTTCAAGCATGATTACGTAGCCTTGGATGGGTCTGGGTGGGCTGGTGGTTGGGTGTGATGTGGGGTGGTGGGTGATTGTGGCTGTTGCGGTTATGGATAGGCATAAAAGGGTGGTGATGAGGATGAGGGTGACTTGCTTTTTACTATTTTTATGTGTTTTTAAAAATTGCATGTTTTTTTTACCTCCCAAAAATAATTAGGGTTATTAATGATTTTTATGTATATAAGAGTATCTATAATTAAGTTATTTTGTTATCTTATATATCAATTATTTTTAATTGCAACATTTAGTACAATATTTTTTGTGTTTAAGAAGCAGGTATGGTGTTAGTGATTTTTGTTAATGGTTCCTACTGTTTTTTGGGATTTTTTTTTTGGTGAAAATTACTCCTATCTTCTCTGGATTTTTTTGGGCAACTCACGAATATTGAAAACTGTATCTCACGGAAATGGAAAAGAACTAAGGGGTTTTGTGGTTTTTGAAAAAAAATGTAGGTTAGTAATCATGGTAATTGGTAGTAAGTAATGTGTTTCTTGTGGGTGTGTTTTGAACCTTTTTGTGTTGAATGGTTTGGTGGTTTTTTAAAACAGTATTTTTAAATGAAGGTAGTGCATTAGTCAGTCTATAAAAAATCATAAATTTATGGTGGTGAAAGAAAAATGGGGTCGTTTCAAACTGCGAAGATCTTAGGTGGAATAGGAGCGTTATTGACGCTTATTGGCGTATTTGTTCCCAGTTCGTTTGGGATATTAAGTTTCGTTGGGTTTATTATGGTTTTTATTGCCGTTAAAATGATTGCTGATGCAACCAAGGAAAAAAGTATTTTTGATAATTATCTATATGCATTTGTTGCAGGTATTATTGCGATTGTTGCGTTTTTAGCCATTATCCTTATTACCCTGGCATCAGTCGGTGGGATTTCGTTTTTTATGGATATTCAGAATTTTGCGTATTCTGATCCCATGGCAATATTTTCCTATTTGCAGCCCGTGCTCTTTGGTGCATTAGCAGGGTTACTGGTGTTCTGGATTATTGCAGTGGTTGCCTCATTGTTTATCCGGAAAAGCTATAACATGATAGCGGAAAAAACCCAGGTTAAATGGTTTGCCACAGCTGGGTTACTCTTCTTTATTGGAACCATTACCGCAATAATTCTCATAGGGTTTTTGATACTGATTATTGGTGTGATTCTGGAGATTGTAGCGTTTTTCAGTCTGCCCGAACAGTTGTCGGTAAAAGAAGGGTAGGCACCCCTTTTTTTCTTTATTTTTTTTTATTGGATTGTATGGTATCCATTTTTTTGCATGAATATTGGATTGTTTATCTCACGGATGTGGAATGGAAGTAGAGCTGTTTGTGTTTTTGTGTATTTTAATCATCATTAGTATGTTATCGTGAGGCACGTAAGCAAATAGCATTATATACTATTTTTATGATTATTAGTAAGGTATATAAAAAGGAACTATTATTCTTTATAGTAGATAAATTATTTGAAAGGGGATCATACATGAAGAACTATTTTGTGCATAAACTATTAATTTTGTTTGTTATGGTGTTTTTTTTGTCGCCGTCAGTATCGCCGACTCAAGAATTGATTAGTCCGAGTCGTGCTGGTGAGGTTATTGTTGGTGAGAAACTTGATTCTTCTGCCTATGGCCCGGGTTTTGTTGAACATATGGATGTGTGTATTGCTCGGGGTCAACTCAGGGGATCGACGGTAAATACGGATTTCAACAAGGGTGGTAGTCAACATGGCAGTTGGCTGGTGCCATCCAGGGAGGCGAGTTACTTTCCTCATTCGGGTACGCGGTATGTTATGAATAACTGGGGTGACACTCGGATGGGTATTGCGTTTCCCACGGAGGTTGATGTGCATGGTGCGTGGTTTGCGGGTCAGGGTGGTGGCGATGGTGTCTGGGCGCGGAGTATTCGCGTTATTGGTTTTCGTGATGGTGAACAGGTTCAGATGACTGGTTGGTTTGGGGATATTGATACGGTTCCTAGTTGGTTTGCGATGGATCTTTTTGCTGTTGATAGAATAGTTATTGAGGCTACCCCTGTTTTTCATGGTGCGGGGTGGTATGCTATGGATGATTTAACGTATACTCCGGTTCTAGTTGGACAGGGGACAACTGCCGCTATTGTGGTTGATTTTGAGGATTGTTTTTTTAACCAGGATCTTAGTAGCTCAAATTATGCTGGTTTGATTTGGGAAATGGGTACGGGTGATTTTTTTCGTGGTCAGGATGATACATCTGCTTCTCAATCAGTTTCTAATGCAGATATAACGGTGTTGTCTGGGTTAGAAACATATACTCTTGATTCTGGGGATAGTGGACGTAATGAAGAGCCTACATTACTCTCTGATTTTCAGGGTGTTATCCGGGGTGATGCTAGTTCGTGGTCATATCCGCCTGATTCATGTGGTGCTGTTGGCCCTGATCATTTTGTTGAGGTGGTGAACAGAAATTTTGCGGTGTATGAGAAATCGACGGGAGCTGAGCTGATTAACATTTTATTGGGTGATTTTTTGCCGGGGAGTAATGGTGATCCCCGGGTGTTGTTTGATCAATTTAGTGATCGGTGGTTTGTTATTGTCTGTGATTTTAATACCCTGATCTATCTTGCGGTTTCGATATCGGATGATCCGACGGGTGCATGGTTTAAATGTAGTTTTGTGGTGTCGCAGGGAAGTGATGCAGGTAAGTGGCCGGATTATCCCACGCTTGGTGTTGATAGTGATGGTGTCTATACTGCTGCCTATATGGTTGGTGGGAGTAGTGGGATGAGTATTTTTGCGCTGGTGAAGGCACCATTGATTGCGCCGAATCCGAGTGTGGGTGATATTTATGCGTTCCGGGAGCTGCCGTGGGAGGGGGCGATTCAGCCGGTGCATACCTT
>JAHJFH010000054.1 GCA_018824925.1 Thermoplasmatota archaeon | reverse complement strand
TTATAAGAAAATAGTATTTGGGGGGTAAGATAATGGATAAGCCAGTTAGAATATTGCTAGTATTAGCTCATTCGGAGACAAAAACTGGTCTTTTTAATAAATTTGTATATACCTCCTATTATCCTTCTATTACCCTTGAACAATTGAGTTCTATAACCCCTGATCAATATGAGGTAGAATATGTTGATGAAAGATATGAGAGTGTTGATCTTTTTTGGAAAGGTACTTTAGTTGGAATATCGACTCTCACTCCTAATGCTCCGCATGCATATTTAATTGCAGATGCTTTTCGGAAAAGGGGAAAAAAAGTTGTTCTTGGGGGCTATCATCCATCTGCGTTACCAGAAGAGGCTAAACTGCATGCGGATGCTGTGGTCATTGGTGAGGCGGAGATTAGCTGGCCGCAGCTTCTAAGGGATTTTGAAAATGGAGAGCTGAAACCTTTTTATCGGGCTCCTTTGGTGGATCCTGAACAGATTCCTTCTCCGAGGAGAGTGCCTGGACAGTATCCGTCTATCGGGGTGGTACAGGCGTCAAGAGGTTGTCCGTATGGTTGTAGGTTCTGTGCTATTCAAAATGTTGAGGGATCTCGTTTTCGCGCACGACCGGTTAGACAGGTTATTGAAGAAATTAGGACGATTGAATCGGAGAGATTTATGTTTGCTGATAGTTCTCTGACTATCAATAGTGATTTTACCAAAGCGCTTTTTCAAGAAATGATTGGTTTAAATAAGAAATTTAGTTGTTATGGAAATATCAATGTGTTACAGAATGATGATGAGCTGTTAGATCTTGCAAGGAGAGCGGGGTGTGAGACATGGCTTGTTGGTTTTGAGTCAATAAACCAGGATGCTATAAGGCATATTGGTAAATCAACGAACAAGGTTCAGGAGTATGCATCTGGTATTAAGAAAATTAGGGATCAAGGGATGAGTATCATTGGTTTATTCATTTTTGGATTTGATACAGATACACCTAATATTTTCAAAGCAACACTGAATGCGGTTAATACATGGAAGTTAGATAGAGCAGGGTTTGCCATATTAACGCCTTTTCCTGGAACCATTGTATTTGATGATTTGGACATTGAAAACAGAATTTTTACGAGGGATTGGGCAAAATATAATTTAAGAAATATCGTTTATTATCCAAAAAATATGTCTGTCAAACAACTTTTCTCTGGAAGAAATTATATTGCAAAAAAGTTTTATTCATTACCGAATTGTTTGAGGAGAAGTGTTCAAGAAAAGAACCTAACTTTTGATCGGTTTTTACGAAGAACTGCTGGAGATTTTTTGTTGAATCGATATTTTCAGAAGATATGATCAATCGTTTTTTTTTAAAGTAAAGTACTTTTTGAGTTCTTTCCTCCCGTAAAAAATGAAACCTGCTAGCTGTTTAAAATGCCTTCTTACTTGAGTTGAAATGTTCTGAAATAACTGCGTATATAGTTATATAGCGGTGATGTTGTGTTCATGCATGATGGTTTTGAGGTGGGTGAAGGTGTCGCCGGCTGCTTGGATGTATTCTGTGTAGTAGAAGGTTTTGAGTGCGTGTTGTTTGTTGAAGGTGCCATCGGGGTTCCATGCTTATTGTTGTTTTTTACCAGTCATTGTAGTTCTTTGTTAGAGGGGTGAAAACTGGGGAACTAAAAGGATGGGGTAAGGAAAAATTTGGGGGTGATAGCGATTCTGGGTAGGTATATGATCGTGTTTTTCTAGGAAGAATCGTGATATTGACTGAATCGGTTGCTGTATTTGCTGTAACGTCAGTGACGGTTACCGTTACCGTGTAGTTCCCTGAGGTGTTGTAGGTATGTGAGGGGGTTTGTTGTGTTGCTGTGGTGTTGTCACCAAATTCCCAGAGATAGGTATAGGGTGGGGTTCCGCCGCTGGTAAGTGATGAGAAATCTATGGGTTGTCCGCGCATACCATCATTGTATTCAAATATGATGATGGAAAGTGGTTGATCAGAAATATCATCAACTAATACTGTGAAGAATACTACAATGGGTATTCGGGGATAGATATGAATAAAAATTGAGATACTTGCTGCGGTTTCATAGGTTTCTGTTTCATTTTCCAGTTCAAAGCTATATAGTATGAGGTTTTTTTGAACAGGATGGTTTGTGCTGTTTTTGATGATTTGATTTCCGTAATCATCGAAATAGCTGAGTGATGTTTGATAATTTACGTAATCTATGGCATAATCCCGCTGATCGGTTATGAGTGCTGCCGTATATTCCACAAAATCAATTTTGGACTCATTCCCAAAGGTAATATCCGTTATATCTCCTCGATTAACTATTCGATTTGAGATTTGGAGGGCGAGACAGATTTGTTTTTGGTCTCTCATATATGTAAGGGAGGAGATGTCAAGATTGTTGACATTGATAAAACGATTAAAGCTGGTAATTTTACCGTTCAAATTGATGACATCATTGGTTGTATCTTTGATGTGTTTGAATTCTATAGGACCCGTGTGTATTCGGATGAAACCAAAGACGTTTGTGGGTGTGATACGTCCCAATCGGGGTTGTAGCATAATGAATGGCTGATCGGTGATGGTGAAGGTTTGGAACGGCTGAAAGTGTATGCCACGTATGTAGTTGGCATGTGCCAGTATGATGGAGTCGTAGGAGGTATAGTTGGTTATCGTCCCAAAGAGAAAAGTCATCGGGAAAAAGGTGGGTGCTTGTTCAGATCTGGATGATAATGGATGTTGGTGATCGGTATATGCGATGCTGTTGGTTGTGAGAAGAAATAAAGCCAGGGCAATGAGTAGTATGTCCCATTTTTTTGCGTTGGATAACAACATTTTTTTTCTCCCTTCACGTTTTTATATTGAGTATGTTTATTTAAACGCTGTTATATGATATAATACGGCTATTGGGCTTATTGTTGGTGGCATACTTGGTGTGCTATTGTGTTGTATTTATCGGTGACGGAGTGACCTTCACCCTTGATGCTTTGTTATTGATGATAATTGTCAGTTACGTGTTGGTACTTGATATAGCGGTGATGTTCATTTCATCATTGATTGTAACTAGGTAGGCGAACGTGTCACCTGCTGCTTGGACCTTGTCGGTGAAGTAGAAGGTTTTGAGTGCCTGTTGATTGTTGTAGATGCTAAGGAGTGGGTGAAGGCGTCTCCAGTACCGTAGATGGTGGGGTTGGTGTAGTAGTTGGGGGTCGAGGGTCTTGTTCTTGTTACCGTTTTTGCTGATGTTTTATGAACCGGGAGAATAATACGAGAAACCTATGACTCGTATCAG
>JAHJFH010000336.1 GCA_018824925.1 Thermoplasmatota archaeon | reverse complement strand
TCATAATATTTATAGTTACGGTTTAGGTTTCCTGGAGTGAAACTGGATAATATATCGGAGTAATTTTGCGGCGAGCAATGCAGTTTGTCCATGATCATAGCTTGGACAAACCTCGACAGTATCATAACCAATGAGGGGCGATGGGAGGTGTTCAAGAATAGTAAGAACTTCTAAGGGTGCTAGACCGAAAGGTTCAGGGGTACTTGTTGCCGGAGCATATGCAGGATCTATGACGTCGATGTCGAGGCTGAGGTAAAGGGGATAGCCAGCACATTGTTTAGTAATGGATGCTATAATTGATTGAAGTCCCTGTATGCGTATATCATGATTTGAAATGATATGGATCCCATCTTTTTGTGCATCGAGATATTCCTGTTTTTCTGCTGATCGAACTCCTATCACATGGATATGTGATGGTGGAAGGAAATCTGCGATACGGCGGATTACACAGGCATGATTAAAAGGATCATTGTTGTATTCCTGTCGGTAATCAAGATGGGCATCCAAAACAACAACCATACAATCGTTAGGTAATGCGTGTATGATCCCAGGAGTAATTGAATGATCACCACCAATCGCTAACGGGAATTTATTATCAGAAATGATTTTTTTAATAAAAGTAGTCACCTGGTGATACATTACAGCTGGTTGTAGTTTTTGAACTGGGAGATCACCATAGTCATGAAAAGATATTTCTGAGAGATCAAACCCCGTGATCAAGTCATAGGTCTCATAATTCCAACTGGCCTCACGGATCATTTGTGGCGCTTTATCGGCACCATGGCGAAAAGAAGAGCTATGTTCATAGGGAATACCAAAAATGATGTAAGAAGCGATTGCGTAGCTAGATTCTGCATCGGCAAAATAATCAGGGAACTCCATAATTCTCCGAGACGCTAAGAGTTTTTTTGAGGTGAATAGCTCTATGGATTATATCCGAGTAATTTTTTTCTTACCAAGGGTTTCCAGATAATTAACTTCGCCACCTGGCACGAGTTGACCTTTGTATTCATCTGGTATAGGCATTTCAAATGTCTCATATGTTTCGAGATCCATGAGTTGAACCGTAGAATCACCCATAAGTGAAAGGACTTGTGCGTTTCGTTTATCGATGATGGGAACATGTATTTTGTGTTTTACAGGGTGGACGACACTACGTTTTTGACCATCGAAGATACCAACGGCTTCGATACGAGCTTTTGCTTCTCCATGTTTTCCTGGTTTTGAGGTGGTGATGCTCATGATTTTACAGGGTTCATCATCGATAATCATGTAGCGATTGACTTTTAGGAATCTTACTTCTGATAATTCTTTCATAAAGTCTTTTTCTCCTTATTAGATTTTATATACTAGATCGTTTTCTCTGACGCGGTTAATTACCTTTATACCTATTGCATCACCGGGATTAGCGACGGATATACTTTGACGGTTGATTTCCATGTGGTCTATTTTTTGTGTAAAGTCAGTTGTTGAACCAACGAATCGGATGGTGTCCCCAACTTTGAGTTGACCAGCGGTGATTTTTATAGCGGCGACATTGATATTGGTGAAGTAATGGTCAATTATACCTATTTTTTCTTCAACCATTTTTTATCACACCACAGATAGATAAATCATTCGTATTTTTCTTTTTTTCCTGACTTCTATCTTGTAGGAATGAGTTCATAAATTGCTCGTTTTCCATGTTTTGAACATGTAAAAGCTTCCCAGTTATTATCCCAGCTCATTTCATTTCCGCAGACCGGGCAGGCAAGTTTTTCGATGACGTCACGCTGGCTTCGCTCCCGGGTTTTGAGGACTTCACATTTGATTTTTTTCTCAGGGTCAAGAGAGTCCATAACAAAGACGTTGCCATCTGGTGGCAAATACGGTGTGTTATCGGTTTTCATACGTTTCTTGCGGTAGGCCTTCATTTGCATTTTGTATTTTTCCATCATAGTTTGGCGTCGGCCCATAGTATTCCACCAGTCCAATTTTGGAGGTGAATAATATTTATCTTATATAACCTCTTTCACGATATTGTTATGGTCATGCATGATGCTGCCTTTGATTTAGAGAAGGTTTTGAAAGTTTTTCATATTCAGGAGTTATATCCACCGCAGAAAGAGGCGTTGCCCTATGTTTTTTCGGGGAAGAACGTTGTGTTAGCGGTACCAACTGCTGCGGGGAAGACACTCGTAGCCTATTTAGGGATTCTTCATCGGTTACGATCGAATGGTGGTAAGGCACTCTACATTGTACCACTGCGGGCGATTGCTCGGGAAAAATATGAGGAGCTTTTAGTATTGAAGGAATTTGGGTTGCGGATAGGGATTACAACTGGTGAGTTGGATGAGTCAGATAAACGGATTTTTCGGTATGATATTATTATCTGCACCTCTGAAAAAGCGGATTCATTATTACGACATGGGAATGCCTGGGTGAAGCAGGTTAGTATTGTTGTGGTAGATGAAATACATTTAATTCATGATCCGACACGAGGGCCAACACTTGAGGTGATTATTGCGCGGTTTCGGGCATTAAATCCAAATACCCAGTTGATAGCACTATCTGCGACGATTCAGAATGCGGTAGAATTAACTGATTGGCTGGATGCACAGTTGGTACAATCTTCGTGGCGTCCAGTGCCCCTTAAGGAGGGGGTGTTTTACCGGAAACACATACGATTTAATGATGGATCAAAACATGAGGTGGTGGGGAGTCAAAAAAAGGCATTAGAGTTGTTGGTTGCGGAGGGTCTTCAGAATAGTGGGCAGTCACTGGTATTTGTGAATAGTCGTCGGTCGACAGTTTCAGTTGCAAATCGATTAGCTATGGTGGTCGGGGAGCAGTTATCTAAGGATGAAGCTAAACAATTAGCAGCGATTGCTGACCGATTACAACGAAATGTGTTTGATATGACTAGTGTGTTAAGTACATTACCACAATGTATTGCTTCGGGTGTCGCATTTCATAATGCAGGCTTATCTAGCTTTCAACGGCACTTAGTTGAAAGTGAGTTTAAAGCCGGACATATAAAATGTATTGTTGCAACCCCGACATTAGCCGCAGGGGTGAATATTCCTGCACGTCGAGTGATAATTAGAGATCTATGGCGTTATGATATAAATTTTGGGATGACACCCATCCCAATTCTTGAATATAAGCAGCAAGCGGGCAGGGCGGGTCGTCCCCGGTTTGATACTGTTGGAGAAGCGATTACCATTGCTAAGGACTCAGCTCAGCAGGATCAGATTTTTTTTAATTATGTGCTTGCAGATACTGAACCTATTTTTTCGAAATTAGGAAATCAGGCAGCATTACGAATGCATTTATTAGCAGCGATTGCCACAGATTTTGTGAACTCTCGAGAGAGTATCGACCGGTTTATTAATAGTACTTTTTATGCGTATCAATCAGATGAGGTGAGTCGACAGCAGGAAATTGAAACTGCGCTGACCTTTTTAGTTGATAACGATTTTGTTACGCAAGAGGCTGATTTGTATCAACCAACGTTATTGGGTGGTCGCACCAGTTCGTTGTATATCGATCCTCTATCCGCGTTAGTGTTGAAAAAAGCGTTAGAATCCTCATGTTCACGAGAGCCAGAACCGGTTTCGTTTCTCCATGCGGTATGTTCCACACCAGATATTCGATCGTTATATCTACGTAATTCTGATAACTGGGTGGAGGGGGAGGCTGAGCGACATCAAGGGGTATTATTTATACAGCCACCGGTTGGGTCACGTGAGGATTATGAATGGTATTTAAGTGATTTGAAAACCGCGTTTTTATTGAATGATTGGATTGAAGAACGACCCCTTGATTGGCTAGTTTCGAAATATAATATCTGGCCTGGAGATATTCATAATTTAGTTGAGGTGGCGGAATGGTTATTACATGCAGCAAGAGAATTTACACGAATGTATAATTTCTCCCGTGTCTCTGATGTAAATAATCTAATTATTCGAGTACATCATGGGTGTAAGGCTGAGTTACTCGATTTGGTAAAGTTAAAAGGTATTGGTCGTGTTCGTGCTCGGGCACTATATATTGAGGGTTTCACTACCGTTAATTCGTTACGGGGTGTCCCTGTTGAACGAATTGCTCATATCAAAGGTATTGGGAAAATCGTAGCTGAGACGATAAAACAACAGCTTAATGAGGGATATTCACCAAAAGAAACAGAGTTAGAGGAATTTTCATGAAAATAGAAACTGTACGAACCACCGGTATTATTAGTAATGTTTCAACTGTGATGGAACAGTTACAGAAGTTAGGTAAATTGCATCAAGTATTAATTCAACTGGTTAAAGCTGACATTATTTTTTCCAATTTACATGTTATTTCAGCGGTTGAGCATGCAGTGAGGTCTTTTGAACGAGGCCTTAATGCAACAGGTTCGTTAGACTTGGAGGTGTTGCTTTATCTTGCTGGTGAACGGCAGATTCATAAAGCCATCGCAAAGGCGGGTATTCGTAAGGGTGATACTGAACATGTACTCATCATAGTGGGAGATCTGCAAAACTGTATGGGTTATTTTGGGGGGATTGCACCATCTTTAGTTGAATCAATTTATAGTGTGACTCAAATTACTCATTCTAGGGATGATATTGTGGGTGGCCTTGAAACATTGAAGCGATTTGGAATTACGAATAAAGAACTTCAAACACTCAAACCATCCCAATATGAGGGATTTATTTTAGAAAAAGTT
>JAHJFH010000335.1 GCA_018824925.1 Thermoplasmatota archaeon | reverse complement strand
TACATGCTCAATGAGATTAAGGACTTCCTGTTTTATCTCCGAACCACGACTATTCACCGGTTCAATATATCCACATGAGGATCCGCAGGATAAGAAAAAGATACTACAAATAATTGAAATTCCAATTATTTTCTTGTATATTTGGATAGATGCCATACTATTTTCTCCCGAAGATAATCCACGACACAATATAAAATATCTTCATTTAAATATTTTGAAAAATATTAGAATAATATGTTACAAATAAACTCAATAAAAAAAATATTAAAAAATACCAGAAAAAAACGAGTAATAAATACATTTAAAACAATCTAATTAATGTAACCCATCTGAATAGATGAAATGGTAGAAACAACTAAATCCATTCAGATTCCCCTACATAAACCAAATACACAAGAACTACTCTTTTTCTTTCTTTCAGGAATTATCATCAGTATCCCATTCACTATTTTTTTCTCCCAACTCACCGACATCCTTTGTATACAACTACCTCTCCTCTATGCATCAATATGCTCAACAGCAATTTTCACCCCACTAATTGAAGAATTCGCAAAAATATATCCCCTCCTTTATAGACATGGCGAGACACAACGATCATTATTTACCATCGGTCTATTGGTAGGACTAGGGTTTGGTATTTCAGAATTTATTTTATACGTCTTTTTCTTAGATGCCCCCTTTTATATTAGAATTCCCGGTCTTTTTTTCCATGCTGCAAGTGCTTCAATCATAGCATATGGTATCTCAATTAAAAAACCGATTCCATATTATTTCTTAGCAGTTTCTCTGCATTTTGCCAATAATTTTTTTGCAATTTTTGGAAATACCTGGTTCGTAGGAGGCGTTACCGCACTTTTTCTCTCTTATTATCTGTCGTGGTTTTATCATAAACAAACCTCAGATGTTCCTATTCAATATTAGAATAGAACTGATAGGAATGGTAGGTAACATCCCACATCAGTTGGTCGTATTGTTATTTAGCCCCAATTCGCTTGGAAAGAGTAGAAATCCATTCTGGACCAGTCATCAAAATCGTTTTTACCCCGGGAGCCATCAGAATAATCTACAGAGCTATACATATACCCATAGTTCATACAACTTTTATAGGGACGCCATTTCCACCAACTTGGCTGCCATGGGTAAAAACTATCTCGATCATGCCCACCTATTGGCCAGAAATCAAAGGTATGCCCAAGTTCATGCATAAGAGCACTAGCAAATACCGTGTTTCGTTCAAGGAGGATTGCATTAGCTTTTTTCTCATGGCCACGATAGGTAATATAAAACCGGTTTGATCCAAATGCTGCACCAGCAACATCAACACTGTTGTATATCATGAGACCATAGTGAAAGACACCACGACGCCAAGTGCTTTCATTATTATGCAGGAAGTAGTCACGATAGATTTCTTGTAAATCATCATAGGTAGTATCTTGCGCAAAGGGGATGAACTCACCACCACCCATGTTGCCATCATCAATATGTATTACTTTGTTTTGACGATCAAAGGCAGTGAAAAGAATTTCCTTGGATTCTTCTGAGTAGGGTTGAATAGTAATCTCACCATTTCCCTGCATTTGATCTAATTCAAGAAAAACATCTTTTCTGAATGGATCAGAACCCCATTCTGAGGTCCAATATTCCTCAAGATTTGTTAATGCATCTTGATCTGGATCAAGGTTTGCATGATCATTCCATTCTAAATCGCTATATTCCCAATAATGCTGATAGGTTTGACTATGCCAGTCATAGTACATGAAATGACCCCATTTATCCTCCCATTCAATCGGGATGCTATCGTTATCCGCATCAGTTCCCGTGTCATCAATCATAGGATCGGTATTATGGTTATGGGTTTCTGACCAGTAAGGGATGCCATCGTTATCATAATCATTTTGGGAAATATCAAACCATAACTCACAATCATAATCTCGTTGGTAGATACTACCATCATCACAACCATTAAGGCGACCATATCCACTGGGATCAATCCCCCATCCAAGAACATCATTTTCGTCATCACCAAACCAATGTCCTGATTTGATGCTATACGAAAGCTCAACATCGTATGCATCAAGAAAGCCTTGGTCATAAAATGCAGTGCTGATATCACAGAGTTTATCTAAACCAAGATTCCAATCTAAAAGCTGAATTTTAATGTCCACGAATTCTTCATCATCGGGAACATTTAAGGTCGCCGAAAATTGGGGGTCATAGATATACCGAGTATTTTTCCATACATCACTGGTAAACTCAACATCATTGATGAATATTTTAACATAAAAATCAGGGTCAGAATAAGCATCAATTTTTTCGATAGTAGGTATTTGTCGATCCACTTTTTCTAAAGATCGGATTGTAATAATTGTGACTGTGACATTGATATCGACAAGTGGATCATAGTCACTAAATTCAACAGGTTCTGAGGGTACAGTTCTTGCTATAGTAATGGGTGTTAACATTCCTATTAATATAATGATACTTAGAAGTGTTGTCATGTGTTTTTTCATATGATTCACCTTAACGATATCTAAGGAGGTAGTTATATATTATCCCCGATACGTTATATATTAGTTACGCTATATTAATGTATCCATAATTTATTAGTATAATTAACGCCGGTTAATAATTATCATAAAAAAACCTTAAAGTTACATAAAAAAAATTAGTAGGCACATATTATGAAAGCGTCCGTTTCAGCTGTAAACAAGCCTTCAATTCTGCCTCAATATTTCGAGCACTTATACTCACCCAACGAATCCCATCAAGCTCAAATAATTCATGTAAAGGAAAACGTCCATCCCAGGGTTCCCATGATTTCTGTAGCGTCATACTACTAATCGCGCGAATATTTGTTACCCCAACCTCACCCACAGCATTAGCAAACGGAAGTAAACGATCATTAGGAATGGCAACACCCGTCGTTTGTAGAAATTGCCCTAAGGGACGAATAATCGGAACAATAGCTAATATATCAGAAACGGGTTGAACACGTATAACACGAAACTGCGGAGATGGTTCAAATCCCTTAGACGCCTCATCATAAATAACTAACCAGTCTTTTGTTCTCGACTGAAAAATCTTAACAGGTTCTCCCATAAGTTGTTTCTTAAAAAACCGATGATACCCATCAAGAATCTGCATCTTTCCTGAACGTATACCTTTCGGTAGAATTTTTGCGGTTACCTCCATTTCCTCAGCAAGTATTCTTGCGAATTCCAAAGGAGAGGTTTTCCCCCCTTCCTCAACAAAGATCTCATGTGGCGAAAAGCACCCTTGCTGATCCCAAGCAGATACATCCAATGAAACCAGCTCGGCCACGTCTCGTGCTCGTTTATTAAGGTATTCTCGGGCGATGGTTATGAAACTTAGTTTATGCCAATGACCAGCAACAGGAGTGTTATATTTTTGTGAAAGAGCTGTAAGATTTCTTCGAGCCAATTCTCCACCTGTTGCACGTATTAAATCGGATTGTGAAAACAAGAATTCGTTTAATGCAGTATTTTTACTTTCATAAGGAAGAACAGCAATAGTATATGCAAGATGCGGATCAATTTCTTCAATTGAGCGAGCATACAACGCCGTGAATACCGGTTCCTCAGAGGGAGGTTTCACCCAAGTTGCTGCATCAATAAGCTTGTCCATAATTATCTCAATCGCACCGATACCTATGATGTTGCCAGCACAGATATGACCGATAAGCGTGGGATTAACGTTAGAATGGGTAATTTGATGTGACCCATATGCTTTGACCCATCCATCGCCGTGCGCTGAAAATTCCTGAAAATTTTCGTGATTAAGTTTATTAAAAATGGGAAAATTTTCTTTCTTTAGAATTGAGAGAAAGCGGCCGAAACCCCACGTGTCAATCATTTCTTTTGAAAAACCAGTTACCACCGGTAGGATCTCACGAGCAAGTTGTCGTCCTTTATACAGGGGATTAAGCCATTGTTCAGTGACTTCACCAATAGAATCAAGAATTGTGGGTATGTCTGTGGTGCAGAGATAGTGTTCCCGTTGTTTTTTTACATCGGTAAGAATTTCTTCAACAATTTTTTTGGTAAGAATGGGTGTACGTAACT
>JAHJFH010000334.1 GCA_018824925.1 Thermoplasmatota archaeon | reverse complement strand
CATTGGTAATACTATGAAATATCGACGGGTTATTGATGATGTTAAAACAATTGGGTATAGTCTTTTTGTTCCCTTATTTTTTATTTGGGTAGGTGCTCGCTTATGGGCAGATACACCAACTGATTTAGCGTCATATTCGACGATCGGGTTACTCTCTGTGGTGATCATTATTGTTGCAGTTGTGGGGAAAATAATTGGTTGTGGTATCGGAGCGCGATTTTCACATCTATCCAATCGTGAATCGTTGGAGATAGGGATAGGTATGATTCCTCGAATGGAATTAGCATTAATCATTGCAAGTACGGCCATTGCCAATAAATTACTTTTAAGTGCTGAGCATGAGCATCAAATTCTAGTGAGTACCGTTTTGCTCACACTGATTACTACTTTGCTTACCCCATTTTTAATTAAAAATGTGTTTATCAAAGAATGAATATTATCCATATATGTTGTTTGACCTATGTTATTGCTCTGTGAACTCGCCAAAGAATTCCATCAACTTCCTCAGCAGGAAGCCTTAGCAATTCTCACAGCCGAAGATATTCCCTTTAAGGTGGTTACGAGCAATGAAGATATATTGCTTTTGGATGTTCAGATAACACCAGATGGTCTGAATCGTTTTGTCACCCGTTCAGCACTCTGTCATGTTGTCAATGAATGTTTATTGAGTAGTCCACCAAATGCTGATTCTTTTCATGATGCAATCAAGGAGCTTATACTTAAGGATCCCGGAACGATCGCTGTTCGTGCTCGAAATCGATCAATGCACATGCAAACACAACCTCTTATGCAACTACTTGCAGACCATGTAACAAAGAATCATGCCGTGAATCTCATTGCACCTGATATCGAAATCCGTCTTATTGTTACAGATGATGGCTGGTATGTAGGCCGAAAAATTGCTGATATACCACGTAACACATTTGAACAACGACGGGTACATCATCGCCCCTATTTTTCACCCATTTCATTACATCCAAAACTCGCTCGCACTTTGGTAAATATCTCACAAATTAGTGAAAATCAGACCCTCTTGGATCCTTTTTGCGGAACCGGAGGTATCTTACTTGAAGCAGGAATGATTGGTGCCAACCTGATCGGTAATGATATTGAAGAAAAAATGATAAAAGGATGTTCGGAAACACTCACCCATTTCAATATAACTCAATTTACTCTATATAATATGGATATCGGATCACTTCCAACAGTGGTTGCTCCTGTTGATGCTATTGTTACTGATCTCCCCTATGGAAAATCAACCACAACCAAGGGTGAGGAGCTGATGGAGCTGTACACCCGGGCATTTGCCTCTTTTTATCATCTCATCAAACCCCATGGTATGATTATCGCAGGTGGATCATTACCTGAAATTGGCCATATCGCTGAACAACGATTCACACTCGATGTCGTGTATACCCTTCGCGTACACCGTAGTCTTACCAGGTATTTTGTTCACTGTCATCATTAACCAAAATCCTTTTTACCCCACGTGATATCCCGCACTATATTATGACGCAACTGAATATTATATTCCTAGGAACTGGTGGGAGTTGGCCCACTATTAACCGAAACGTATCATCGGTTGCGATTAAACGGGGAAAAGAAATCCTACTTTTTGATTGCGGAGAGGGAACACAACGTCAATTCCAAAAATCACATCTTAGCTACATGCAAATAACCAAAATCTTTATCACCCACTTCCATGGCGATCATTTTCTTGGTATCCCCGGTCTTCTACAAACCATGCAATTAAATGATCGAACAGAACCCCTCCATATCTATGGCCCACCAGGGATGCATAGCTTAACTGATCAACTCGTACACCTGGGCTATTTTCGCCCAGTCTATAAAATCATTCCACATGAGATTTATGACGGAGACATTATCACCTTTAATGAATATCTTATCCGAGTGGCTAAAGCAACCCATAATGTACCAGCAGTTGCCTATTCCCTTGAGGAAAATCAGCGACCGGGTCGTTTTAACAAACCAAAAGCACTGGAAATGGGTATCCCAGAGGGCCCCCTATTTAGTAAACTGCAAAAAGGACAAGAAATCGTGCTACCGGACGGTCATATAATAAAACCCCGAATGGTACTGGGACCTACTCGAAGGGGAAGAAAAATTGTAATTTCTGGTGATACCAACCCCTGTAAAAAAATTGCTAAACTAGCTAAACATGCTGATATCCTTATTCACGAAGCAACCTTTGCCTCGGATTTTGAGGAAAATGCAACGGAATATGGCCATTCAACCGCTCGGCAAGCTGCCCATATTGCCAAAGAT
>JAHJFH010000333.1 GCA_018824925.1 Thermoplasmatota archaeon | reverse complement strand
TCCGGGATCTATTATGTCAGGTCTATTAGTAGCACCAATAATTACTACACCTTCCATGCTCTCCAAACCATCAATACTTGTAAGCAGTTGATTTACAACGCTTTCTGTGACATGTGACCCAGAATAAGCCCCACGTCGGGGTGCTATCGCATCGATTTCATCGAGAAAAACTATTGTTGGTGCAACTTGTCGGGCTTTTTTAAATAGCTCACGAACAGCTTTTTCACTTTCACCAACCCACTTACTAAGAACTTCAGGTCCCTTTATAGAGATGAAATTTGCTTTTGATTCATGGGCAACAGCTTTCGCAAGAAGTGTTTTTCCCGTTCCTGGAGGCCCATAAAGAAGGATACCTCGAGGGGCATCAATTCCAAGTCTTTTAAAAACCTCAGGTTGTGTTAATGGCCAATCTACTGCTTCAATAAGGTTTTGTTTTACTTCTTCAAGACCACCGACATCATTCCATGTTACTTTTGGTATTTCAACTAGAAATTCCCTGAGAGCGGAGGGCTCAATGCCTCGATGGGCATTTTTAAAATCATCGATTGTGACATCCATCTTTTCTAATAGTTCCACAGGTATGGGTTTTTCTAGATCAATTTCGGGAAGGTAGCGTCGTAAAGCATTCATTGCTGCCTCACGAGCAAGTGCCGCAAGGTCTGCTCCAACAAAGCCATAGGTAATGTCAGATATTTCATCGATGATTAACTCTTGAGCTATTTTTTTCATGAATTCCTCAGGTTTTTCTATGATTGATTGTAGTCGCTCGCTGATATGTTGTTCAGTTCGAATATCTACCTCTTGGTCAGACATTTCAAAAGGAGTAAGTCCTGTGATTTCATATGTTAGAATTTTTATAAGTTTTTCATAAAATTTCAAAGGGACTTCTTTTCGGTAATTTTTAAAAATTATATCAAGATAGTCATTGACTATTGGCCTTTTATTCCTATCTTGGGATTTAACCACATTTCCTATCAAATCAGCCACATTGATTTTTTTGAGCCCCTCAGTTTGTATGTTTTGTAGTTTCTCTTGTTTTACATTTTGGCCTTGATATAATTTCTCTATTTCAGCATTAATTGGCATACCACGAGTATGTATTTGTAGGATTTCATGTCGGCCATCTCTATCGGGGACATCAAGGCGTATTTCCCGGTCAAATCGGCCAGGACGACGTAATGCCGGATCAATGGAGTCTGGTAGATTTGTTGCACCAATTACAATTAATTTACCTCTTCCTTTTAATCCATCCATAAGTGTTAAGAGCTGGGAAACAACACGACGTTCAACTTCACCATGGACTTCACTTCGTTTTGGTGCAATAGCATCAATTTCATCGATAAAGATTATGGATGGTGCATTTTTTTGCGCGTCATCAAAAATTTTTCTTAGATTTTCTTCGCTTTGTCCATAAAACTTACTCATGATTTCGGGTCCATTTATTGTATAGAAGTTGGCACCCGACTCATTTGCTACTGCTTTTGCAATAAGTGTTTTTCCTGTTCCGGGGGAACCATGTAAGAGTACTCCTTTAGGTGGGTCGATACCTAATCGGTCGAACAGTTCAGGGTGTTTTAATGGGAGCTCTATCATTTCTCGAACTTTTTGTATTTCTTCGTGAAGGCCACCGATATCCTCATAGCTCACACGGGGTCCTTCTTCTTCAATAATTTTTGCCGCCTCTTTTTTTACTCGTAATGATGTTCGTTCACTGATTGAGACGATTCCCTGTGGGACGGTATCGACAATGATGAATGGAAGGGCATTGCCAAAAAATGCGATGCCAGGTACTGTAATTTCATCACCTTTGGTGATTGGTCGTCTAAGCATATTTTTCCGAATGATTACATCGATACCCATTCCAAATTCAATTCGTTGACCTTCGGGCATAAGTGGTGCGAGGATGACCTCTCGAGCTTCTTTAACTTCAGCTAATCTGACTTTTACCCGTTCGCCAAGCCCCGTCCCAGCGTTTTTTCTGGTAAGATTGTCAATTCTGATTATTCGTTTCCCTTCATCTGAAGGATGGGCACGCCAGACCGATGCAGCGGTTACTTTGTTTCCTTCAATTTCTATGACATCGCCGATGGATAAATCAAGGTCTATCCGGGTTTGATGGTCAATACGTGCTCGACCATATCCAACGTCTTGTTGAAATGCTTCTGATACTTTTAGTACAACCTCGCGTTGCATTGTGATAATCTCCCACCAGGCTTTTCGGGGTCCTCAGAAAATTAATACTTATTATAAAGTTTTCTGTACGTTTTATCTGAATATTGAATTGTTACAAGAATTAATAAAGAATAAGTATATTATCTTTAAATTTAAATTGGTACTACTTAATTAATATTATGGGAGGAAATATGCAATTAAAATATTTTGTTATATTTCTCGCGGTAGTTAGTATCTCATTACTTTATCTCTTATCTTATTTTATTCAACCTGTTTTTATTGATATTGAAAAAATTGCGCAATATGAAGGAAAAGAGGTTATTATTGAGGGTCAAATATGTGATTATTACATCACCTCATATGGTAGTCAAATTATTACTGTACAGACTCTGAATAAAAGTCATTCGTTTGAGCTTACACTATTTGTTGAGACAATTTCTGATGTTGATTATGGAGATATTATTCAAGCAACAGGAACTGTTCAGAAATTTCAGGAAAAATGGGAGCTTGTTGTAAATACCGCTCGGAATATTAAGGTACTAACCTCTTGGCATAATATTTCCTATCCCTTAAAGCAATTGGCCGAAAATCCACAAAAATATGAAGGATATAACGTTCAAATTACTGGAATTATTGATCGGATATATGATTCATATTGTTATATCACGGATTCATTAGGAAAGTATACGATAGCTGTGTATTTTAATGAATACCAACTACAGAACGTAACCGAAGGAAAAATTATCCAAATAAAAGGTCGATTTCATTATCATCAAGAACACCTTCGGTACATTATTGATATGCACAACTCAGATAGTATGAGTGAGGGGGAGGGATAAATCAGTTAATGATGGAATTAATGCTTATTTTAGCGTTCTGTGTGCTGGGAGTTCTAATGGGAATTATTACCGGTCTTTTACCCGGTCTTCATGTGAATAACATCGCTTTAATTTTATTATCTTTTTC
>JAHJFH010000332.1 GCA_018824925.1 Thermoplasmatota archaeon | reverse complement strand
TTGTAATATTCTTCAGAAAAAAGACCGATATGAGGTGATGTACAAGAATTTCTCATGGAAGGTACCAAAGTATTATAATTTTGGATTTGATGTGTGTGATCAATGGGCTGAGGATCGAACAAAACTTGCTTTGATATCAATTGATAGAACAACCGAGAATGCTCGTTATCACACCTTTTATGATCTCAAGGTACAATCCAATCAATTTGCTAACGTATTACAAAAAAACGATTTTAAAAAAGGAGATCGTGTATTAGTCATCCTGCAAAGTATCCCTGAATGGTATATGGTTATGATCGGCATGTTCAAACTTGGTGTCATACCAATGCCAGGGACTGTCCTCTTAACCGCGAAAGATGTAGAATATCGGGTTAACCGTGCAGAAGCAAGTATGATCATCACTGATCTTGATCATGCAGATATCGTTGAATCAGTAAAAAAGAAATGCCCAACCCTTGAACATATGATGCTGGTTGATGCAAAACGAAAGGGATGGTTTGAATTCCATAAAGAAATGGAATCCGCATCCCGTGAACTAAGCCAGAAAGAAGTGGGAAAAACACAGGCAACAGATCCTATGTTAATCTACTTCACCTCCGGGACCACAGGTTATCCTAAAATGGTTCTCCATACCCATAGTTATCCCCTAGGTCATGAGGTAACCGCACGGTTTGCACAGGCATTAACAAAATGCGATCTTCATTAGACAATCTCAGAAACCGGATGGGCAAAGGCTGCCTGGGGAAAACTGTTTGGCCAAATGATTGTCGGTGCCGCAGTAATTCAATGGGAAACACCCGGGCGATTCGATGCTGATGGTTTATTACGTATGATGGAAAAATTTGGGGTAACCAGCTTTTGCGCACCACCTACTGTCTATCGACTATTGATTCAGCAGGATCTTTCAAAATATAATCTTAAACTCCGTCATTCTATGAGCGCTGGTGAGCCATTAAACCCTGAGGTTATCCGTGTATGGAAACGAACATTTGGTCTTGAAATCTATGATTTCTATGGGCAAACAGAGACCGTTTGTGTCCTCTCAAACTATCCATTCATGCCTATAAAATATGGATCGGTCGGTAAACCAACACCCGGACATGATGTCCGAATCGTGGATGATGAAGGAAATGAACAACCTATAGGAAAATCCGGTAATATTGCGTTGTATCTTGGTGACCAACGACCACCAGGGTTATTTAAGGAATATTGGAAAGATGATGATATCATGGTCAAAGCCTTTCATCATAATTGTTATTTCACCGGTGACCAGGGGTATAAGGATGGAGAGGGCTATTTCTGGTTTGTCGGCCGTGATGACGATGTCATAAAATCATCAGGATATCGTATCGGACCCTTTGAGGTTGAATCTGCTCTGATGGAACATCCTGCCGTAGCTGAATGTGCCGTGGTCGGAGTCCCAGACCCTAAAGGAGTTCGAGGCATCATTGTAAAAGCTTACGTAGTTCTCACCAAACAATTCAAACCATCTGACGCTCTTACAAAAGAATTACAGATACGTGTTAAAAAGGTTACCGCACCCTACAAATACCCTCGTATTATTGAATATCGCACTGAATTACCAAAAACAATATCTGGAAAAATACTTCGTCGTGAATTACGAAAACAATAAACATTATTTTGTAATTTTATCCTTTAACAAGACATAGATAAATCTAAGAATTAATTTATTACGATACTCTCGTGCGCTAATTGACCCACCCGTTACACCCACAATCAATTTTGCAAATACCTTATCTTTAGTCAACAAACGAACAATTTTTTCTGATGATTTTCCCCATTGGTTATTAAAACGTCCTAATAACCTAAGATCCTTACCAAAATCATCCCACCACAGACGTTGGTAAATAGATAATGACTTTTGGTCATATGATTGATTCTGTAATGCTTTTTGAATAACCGACGCAGCAATCTCACCAGATGCCATCGCATAATATACACCTTCACCCGTAATTGGATTAATAAAACCAGCCGCATCACCGCATAGTAACACCCTATCGGTATAGGTTTTTTTCAATGGAAAAATCGGTAAAGTACCTCCTTTAAGATTTGTAATCTCAAAATTAGAAGGGAGCATGTTTTCTGATTTTAAATCCTCAATAAATCCAGAAAAAACATTCTTAAGATTAGCTCGTGGCATATTATGTGGTAGGGCGGACTCAAATTCCCCTAAACCAATATTAACATGATTTTTTTTAGGAAACACCCATCCATATCCCGCGATCCCCTGAGTTTTGATAAATAATGATACCATACGATTTTTTGAATAATACTTTTCAATCTGTTTTTCAGAAAGATATTCTTCTGCTACGAGACATCGACATATTGGTTGTTTTTTATCACGTAACCCAGTTTTTTCGGCTACCAGACTGCGTGTTCCATCAGCCCCGATAAGTATTTTTGAAGCTATTTTTTCTTTTGATGCAAGCTTTATAGTCACCTCACTTGGGTTGATTGAAATATTACTTACTAGGGTCTCAGTTTTTATCTCTGCTCCCGCTGAAAGTGCGAGTTTCACTAATTCATTATCAAAATATTTCCGACTTACGGTATAGAGCAACGGTGATTTTCGTTTCATCTCAAACGCATATTTTTTCCCCATCGAGTAGGTGGTACTGCCATAAGATATTGCATCTATGAAGGGTTCAATATAGGGGAATCGTTTTATGACTCGGTTAGGTAATCCACCACCACAGGGTTTATCTGCTGGAAATTTACGTTTATCAATAAGAAGGACGGTTGCTCCTGATTCAGCGAGTTTTTTTGCTGCGGTTGCTCCAGTCGGGCCTGCGCCTACTATCACGACATCGTAATCCATGACTTTCTACCAGGTTTTTTATTTTTTTACATTCTGAAGACGCCAGGTCGCCAATCAGGGATCGGTGCGTTAAGGGAGGCAGATATCCCGAGTCCGAGGAGCATTCGAGTATCAACTGGGTCGATGACTCCATCATCCCATATGCGGGCTGTACTATAATAGGGACTTCCCTCGGTTTCATATTTTTTTAGAATAGGGTCTGTAATAGCTTTTTCTTCTGGTTTTGTGAGTTCTTTTCCTTTTCGCCAGAGTTGATCCCGTTTTACGGTAAGAAGGACATTTGCGGCTTGCTGGCCACCCATGACAGATATACGAGCGTTTGGCCACATCCAAAGTTGTCGGGGTCCATAGGCTCGGCCACACATACCATAGTTTCCTGCGCCAAATGAACCTCCGATAAGAACGGTGAATTTTGGTACTTGGGCGCATGTCACAGCAGTAACCATTTTTGCCCCGTCTTTAGCAATTCCTCCCGCTTCGTATTTTCGTCCAATCATGAATCCGGTAATATTTTGTAGAAAAACCAAGGGGATTTTTCGTTGGCAACAGATTTCTATAAAATGTGAACCTTTTAGGGCTGATTCTGAAAATAACACCCCATTGTTTGCTAGGATTCCTACGGGGTATCCCATGATTCGAGCGAATCCACAAACAAGGGTGGTTCCATAGAGTGCTTTGAATTCATGAAATTTTGAGCCATCAACTAATCGAGCGATGATTTCTTTGACATCAAATTGTTTGCGGGGATCTTTAGAAATGATGCCATAGATTTCTTTGATATCATAGAGTGGTTCTTCTGGTTGTTTGACATCAAGATGTGTTTTTTCTGGTGGATTAAGGTTTTCAACGATGTTGCGGGTGATGCCTATGGCATTATGGTCATCATATGCATAGTGATCTGCCACACCACTTTCTCGACAGTGCACATCAGCTCCACCGAGATCCTCAGCACTTACCTCTTCACCAGTTGCTGCCTTTACAAGTGGTGGGCCGCCAAGAAAGATGGTACCGGTTCCTTTGACGATAATGGTTTCATCAGACATAGCTGGGACATATGCGCCACCAGCAGTGCAGGATCCCATCACAACAGCGATCTGTGGTATTTTTAATGAAGACATTTTTGCTTGGTTATAAAAGATTCTACCGAAATGTTCTCGATCTGGAAATACTTCATCCTGCATTGGTAGAAAAGCACCGCCTGAGTCAACAAGATAAATGCAGGGGAGATGATTTTCTGTTGCGATTTCTTGTGCGCGAAGATGTTTTTTTACGGTAATTGGGTAATAGGTGCCGCCTGTTACGGTAGCATCATTGGCGACTATGACGACCTCTTGTCCATGGATTATTCCGATGCCGGTGATAATTCCTGCGCATGGTGCATGATTATCAAAGAGATCCCAGGCAGCGAGTTGGTTAAATTCCATGAATGGTGTATTTGGGTCAAGGAGTTCTTCGATCCGTTCGCGGGCAAGGAGTTTATTTCGGGATTTATGGATCTTGATTTTTTCCTCGCCACCCCCCTTCATGATGATGTTGATTTTTCCTTTGAGGTCGTTTACTAATTTTTCGTAATGGGTATAATTTTTTTTATATTCTGAATTGGAGGTTTCAATTTGTGATTCTATGACATCCATATTATGTATCCTCCGGTATTATTTCTGCGGTTTGTTGACCGATTTCGATTTGATCTTTTTCTTTGAAGTGGATGGTTTTTATTTTACCGTTACAGGGTGCTCTTATGAGATATTCCATTTTCATAGCTTCGATGACCATGATTACTTCATCTTTTTTGATATGATCACCTTTTTTTGCTTTTATGGAGACGATGGTACCCGAAATTGGAGAGGTTAATCTCCCTTCTTTTTTATGTTCTTCTTTACGGCCAGTTAATTCAATGCGTTTAACTCGGTAAATGTTTCCATCGATGAAGACAAATTTGCTTTCCTCTCCTTCTGATATGATGGATTTAATGACTCGATCTCCCAGGGTGATTTTCAGTTGTCCGGGTTTGAGTTCAGTTGCTGTTACGGTATATTCATTGTTATTATAGATGATGTAGAAATGATCGTCACGTCGTTCAATCATGACATTATAGACATGATTGTTATATTCGTAATTGATTAACATACTTATACACCCATCCTCCATCGCCCGACCCGTTTCCAAGGTGAGTGCGGGTCTGCTTCTTTATATCTAACAATTTCCTGTCGTTGAGTATGAAGTGAATCATATACTGCTAGAGAAATAATGGCATCGAGAGTAAGCCCCTCTATTTGGTCATTTTTTACTTTGAAATGATTGTCGATAAAATGGGTGGTAATGTTTCCTTTTCGAAATTCTGGGTGGTCAAGGACTTTTCGGAGGAATCCAATGTTTGTTGTTACTCCTAGGATGGCGTAATGGGA
>JAHJFH010000331.1 GCA_018824925.1 Thermoplasmatota archaeon | reverse complement strand
CTCAATAGATCGTTCTACATCCTTAAGAAAAAAATATACCACTGACACAAGTAGAAGAATGGGCCTGCCCAGATTTGAACTGGAGTCTCTAGCTCCCAAAGCTAAAAGGATGGACCAAGCTACCCTACAGGCCCTTTCTGCCAAAACGGAGTAACAAAAACCAATATTTAAACACTTTTCCCCCTAATACGATTACACAGTAACAACTCAAGAAAAAATAAACTGAAGTTTATTCCTTACACGCTTCGTCTACAGATACTTTCCGTGAAAAATTAAGTTTTACTTCCTTCATCTTCAAATCAAGAAAATACTCAGGAGATATCACCATATTATGCTTCAGATTACCCGATTGAAATTCATCCCGCAATTCCTTTTTCATTGCCTCAAGTAACGCATCAGTCGTTCGATCCACAATATGATCAACAAAATCACCTAATGACTCATCATCATTTATCGAAACGTTTTCAAACCAACTTAATGCTTCTTTCCGAATTTCGTCCTTCATACGATTCCCCTTGCTGGACTATTTTTTCTTAATCAGTCCATAGCTTAAAAATATATGGATTAAATTTTCTAAACCTACCAAACACTATTAGGCCAAATCTTTATCAAATACCCCTGAATATCACCCACTACAATGGATTTTACCCCCAAAAAACCCCTCCACCTGTTTGCACTACTACTCTTTTTCCTAACTATTCTATTACTTATAATATCACCAATACTCTCATTTATCGGCTACTTCCCCACAACTGAAGACATCCAACTCACCGAAGGCGTGATACTACTCAGCTCCCTCACCGCCATATTCCTACTCATTGGCACCCCCCTCATCTGGTATGCCTTTGTCAACAACTTCAACCCCTCACAACTACTCACTCATCTGAAACTCTCAACAAAAAATATGTCCCAAACCATCTTCTGGGCTATTCTCGCCGTTATCATCATGTACGCCATCCTCTTTATCATCGGCATCACCCTCACCCTCATAAACTATAAAACAAACGAAATCACCAATATCCAGGATATCGCAGGAAACCTCTCTATCACCTCAATACTCTTTGTAACCATCTTTCAATCAAGCAGCGAAGAATTCTTCTTCCGCGGATTCCTCTTTGATAAAATACAAACACAAAGCACCCAACGTATCGCAATCCTTGGAACCGCACTCCTCTTTGGTATAGCCCATCTCAGCTATGGTAAAATATACCCCGCAATTATGACCATGATCTTTGGTATCATTCTCGCAGTCATCGTCATAAAATCTCAAAACCTTCTCTCAGCAATCCTTGCCCATATTTTGTATAATGGCACAAGCTTTGCAATATTTATCATCGTTCAATCCTATAATATCCAAGCGATAATACTTTAAAGAACTGAAATATCCACCCTACAAATCAAAAAAGGTGATTCCACCATGGAAAAAGAACGTACCTTTATCATGATAAAACCCGATGCAGTCCAACGAGGACTTATTGGTCAGATTATCTCCCGTTTTGAACAAAAAGGCATCAAAATCATCGCTATGAAAATGGTAGCAGTTGATCGTCACCTTGCTGAACAACATTATGCAATTCACCGTGGTAAACCATTCTTCGAACCAACCGTCCAATACATAATATCATCACCTGTAATCGCCATGGTTCTTGAAGGAATCAACGCCATAGAAATGGTCCGCGGTATGATGGGAAAAACCAACCCACAAGAAGCAACCATGGGAACCATCCGCGGTGATTATGGACAACTCATCGGTCGAAATATCGTCCATGGCTCTGATGGCAAAGAAACCGCTGAAAAAGAAATCAAATTATGGTTTACCCCAAAAGAAATCGCACACTACACACGAATCGATGAACAATGGATGACAGAATAATCATCCCATTTTACCTATTTATGTAAGAAGAAACCATAATGCAAGAAAAAGAATACCAAAAATCACAAACACAATCCAAAGAATATAGAGAATTTTAAAACGAACTAACCACCGAGCCTTTTTTTCAGGAGTATCAAAAAAACCACCAAGAACAGGATCATCTTCAAGACGCATAATTACTGCTTTTTTGCCTCCATCAATGCCTTAATTCGTTTCCGACGGAAAAAATCCTCACGCTCCCGTTCTTCCAACTGCATCTCAATATATTTTATGGTTGCCAGCAATTTAGGGATAAGGGTATTTTCCAATACATTCACGCGTCGTTTAGTTTTTTCAATCTCAATAGTGAGTGATTTAATACTACTTTCAATATCTGCAAGTTCCAATAACTGCCGACCAATTTCCCGAAATTGCAGATACGCGTCATCAAGCTTTGCGGTGGAATTAAGAAAACCATACGCAGGATCTGCTTGTGACTGCACATGCTCAAGATCCATGATCGGGATTTTTACCCCCATGATATTATCAGAAGAAAAAGCTATATCTCCTAAGGGTTTGGTTTCCTGGGAAAACAGATCGACCTGTTGATCACCAAGAATCATTTGCGCTTGCGTTAATGAACGATACGCCGTGGAAAAAGCTTGATCTAAAATTTTTTTCAACGCATTTCGTTTATCAATTATATCAAAAAAACGATCAACCAGAGCATCTCGTTTTTCCTCAAGGAGTTTATGACCTTTTTCAGCAAGGGTACGTTTTTTTCTAATTTCTAGAAGTTCCATCCGAGTTGGATTAACGCCCTCTAGGATCTGCTCAGCCATGGTTATGTCTCGCTATTCAACTTAGGATGATACATTCTAATATAGTTTTCATCAATTTTCTTCAATTCAGCAGGGGGTAAAATAGAGAGTAACTCCCACGCAATGGTAAGGGTTTGGATGATACTACGATCTTCATGGTTATCCTGGGTAACAAATCGTTGTTCAAACGCATCAGCAAACTCAAGGAATTTCCGATCCCGTTCAGAAAGAGCATCCTCACCAACGATTGCTACCAGATCCCGGAGATCATTTCCTTCAGCATAAGCAGCATAGAGTTGATTGGAAACGCCTGCATGATCACCACGGGTTCGTCCCTCTCCAATCCCACGATCCATTAACCGAGAAAGACACGGGAGGACCGCTATGGGGGGGTAAATATTTTTTTTATTTAACCCACGTTCAAGCACAATTTGCCCTTCAGTGATATATCCCGTAAGATCAGGTATAGGATGGGTGATATCATCATCAGGCATGGTTAACATAGGTATCTGAGTGATGGATCCTTTTTTATCTTTGATACGGCCTGCTCGTTCATATAAGGAGGCAAGATCAGTATACATATACCCTGGATATCCACGCCGACCAGGTACTTCTTCTCGAGCAGCAGCAATTTCTCGTAATGCCTCAGCATAATTTGTCATATCGGTAAGGATGACAAGGACCTGCATATTAAGATCAAAGGCAAGGTATTCAGCACAGGTGAGTGCCATACGGGGAAGAATGATACGTTCAATAGTTGGGTCATCAGCAAGGTTAAGAAACATAACCGTTCGTTCAAGTGCTCCGGTGTTTTCAAAATCTTTGATGAACAGATTGGCTTCCTCATTGGTAATTCCCATAGCACAAAAAACGACGGCAAAGGCCTCTTGTTTTCCCAGTACTTTTGCCTGTCGAGCGATTTGAGCAGCAAGTTCATTATGGGGGAGTCCTGCTCCTGAGAATATCGGGAGTTTTTGTCCACGTACGAGGGTATTGAGTCCATCGATGGTACTGATACCGGTTTGGATGAATTCACGAGGGTATTCACGAGCACAGGGGTTTATGGGTTCTCCATTGATGTCTCGACGTTCCTCAGGTATAATGGGTGGAGCATCGTCAAGGGGGTTACCGGTTCCATCAAAGATACGGCCGACCATGTCTTTGGAAACCCCTAGTTTCATGGTTTCTCCAATAAAACGAGCTGATGTTAGTTTGGTGTCGAGACCACGAGTTCCCTCAAACACCTGGATTATGGCTTTGTGTTCAAAGGCTTCGAGTACTTGTCCAGTTCGTTCTTCACCATCTGCTAACCGTATTTTCACGACTTCATTATAGGCGACGTCTTTGATACCATCGACTATCATGAGTGGTCCTTCAACACCGATGACGGTGGTGTATTCGATATCTTTATTGCTCATTTTACCCGCTCCTTTATCAAAGCTTGGATTTCTTTTTCGAGATCGTGTTCAAGTTGTTTGAAATGTTTGGGATAGTCTTCATTGGGTACTTTTCCCATACGAGCTAATCCTTCATATGTTTTCATGATAATGAGATCATCAATGTGGACCTGTTTACTGACCGCATCTTCGATGAGCTGGGAGAATTTGAGCATTAATCGAAGCATTTCATATTGTTTTTTCTCTGGACAGTAGGTATCAATCTCATGAAACGCGCTTTGTTGGAGATAATTCTCTCGTATCATTTTCGCGCTTTCAAGTAATGCTCGTTCACGGGCTGGGAGGGCATCAGGACCAACGAGTTTCACGATTTCTTGTAACTCAGATTCTTTTTGAAGAAGTGCCATAGCATTGTTTCGTAATTTGAGCCAGTCTTTCCCAATGGTGTCTCCCCACCATTTACTCACTTCTGAAAGATATAATGAATAGGATTTAAGCCAATTGATAGAGGGAAAATGTCGACGGTCAGCAAGGTCAGCATCAAGCGCCCAAAATACCTTGACAATTCGGAGGGTGTTTTGTGCAACAGGTTCAGAAAAATCTCCTCCGGGTGGTGATACGGCACCCATGACTGATACGGATCCTTCACGTTTTTGCGAACCGATAGTATTGACACGGCCCGCTCGTTCATAAAACTCTGCGAGGCGACTGGCTAGATACGCGGGATATCCTTCCTCACCGGGCATTTCCTCAAGACGACCAGAGATTTCACGCATTGCCTCAGCCCATCGGGATGTACTATCTGCCATTAATGCTACATCATATCCCATGTCACGATAGTATTCGGCGATAGTGATTCCTGTGTAAACACTGGCATCACGAGCAGCAACGGGCATGTTTGAAGTGTTGGCAATTAATACCGTTCGATTAATCAAGGGTTCTCCTGTTGCAGGATCCTCAAGTTTCGGGAATTCCTGAAGGACATCAGTCATTTCATTGCCACGTTCACCACAGCCGACATAGATAACGATCTGTGCATCACTCCATTTGGCTAGTTGATGCAGCATCACGGTTTTACCAGTTCCAAAACCCCCAGGAATCGCGGCGGTTCCACCTTTAGCAACTGGGAAGAAGGTATCAACCACTCGTTGACCGGTGATCAGTGGTTGAGAAGGATCATTTTTATTCTTGACGGGACGTGGTTTTCTAACGGGCCATCGTTGGATCATAGTCAACGCATGCGTTTTGTCGTTGTGGTTCAGTACTACGATTTCTGTATCAATTGTGTAATCTCCTTCTTTTACGATTGATTCAATGGTTCCCTGGTGCTGGGGGGGTACCATGATACGGTGAATGATATGGGAGGTTTCCTGCACCTCACCAAGGATATCTCCACCAATTACGGTAGCACCCTTTTTTGCGATGGGTTTGAAATGCCATTTCTTTTTACGATCTAATGCATCCGATTCGACTCCACGGGCAATAAAATCACCGGTTTCTTTTCTGATTGTGGGGAGGGGTCGTTGAATACCATCGTAGATGTTAGCAATTAACCCTGGACCGAGTTCAACAGATAGGGGCTCCTGGGTGGATAGTACCGGTTCACCAGGTTTGAGTCCATTGGTATCTTCATAGACCTGGATCGTAGCAACATCTTTGTTTAGGCGAATAATTTCACCAATTAAATTCTCGGTACCTACTCGTACGACATCATACATTTTTGATCCATGCATGTTGTCCGCTTCTATGACGGGTCCGGATATTCGCACGATTTTTCCTTTTATTTTCGGCATTGTTTTTGGTCTCCTTGTGCCTCTTATTTTTTACTTACATCGATTCCCACAGCTCGTTTGATGAGATGGGAGATAAAATCAATATGATCGGGTTTATGACCGGTTTTATCCGGTATTTCAACAATAATAGGGATGTGATGAATCATCCGATAATCCTTAAGATCTCGGGTAAATTGTTCTGCGATGGCCTCTGTGATAAAGATGACACCCGCAGCATGTTCCTTAGTTATTTTTTCAAGTAATGGGAGAATTTGCTGGGGGGGTGCATAGATGTGTTGTATGCCAGCGAGGCGAAGCCCCATTGCGGTGTCTTTATCACATATAGCAGCTAGTTTCATGTGATGACCTCACTAGTGAGTAATAAGGGTTTAATAACGTCAGCATTGACATGATCAGCGAGTCCCTTAGCAATGATTTTCAGATTACTCATCTCATATTCTTTTGAGACAATAAATCGAAGTTGTGGCCCAAGACCCTGATAATATTTAAGAGATAGCGTTCTGAGGTGATCAAGATATTGTTGCTTGAGTGCATGTTCCAAGGGTTGGATAGATTTGTCTTGATGATAGAGTTCAATAGCATCCTTGAGTTTTGAGAAATAGGAGGTTCCCTCAAGGGATTGGATGATTTGGGGGATTTGATCGGTTTCCGCTAGTTCCTTGTATTTCCAGACAGAGATTTCTTGACCATCACCAAGATAGAGGGTTTGTATCTGCTCAGAAGAATATTTGAGTTGTTTTGCCCGGAGTACGTTTGTAATATTGAGCATATCTACCCAGGTTTTGACAAAATGAGTTCGTGCAGGATCACATCGATAGGGAAGTGGGGTGGTGAGGAAACGATTGATCAGATATTTATCAAATTCACTGTCAATCCGGAGGGGATCTGGTGTATCGACGGTGAGTTGATCAATAAGTGATCCAGGTATGCCATAGTTCCGAAGAAAATCAGGGAGTGTTTCTTTGGATCCTTCCATTAGTTGTTCTAGAAGCTTCTGTATATGTGGTTGATAGGGTTTCGGATGGTCTGATTGTTGCAGATAGGAAAAGATAGTGGTTTTTATTTGATGACGGATGAGTGCTAAATCATGTTTCTCAATGAAGAGACGAAAATAGTCCTGGAGTTTTTCCGCATTATCTTTTTGCATCATGGCAATAGTGTCCAGGAGATGGTGATCAAGTGATTGTTGGATCTCAGAAATCATTGTTCCCTCAATCCGATAATCTTTATGGGTATTGAGGGATTCAATAAATCCAGTAAGAGATTTGGTTTCAATGAGGTTATTGAGTTCCTTAGGAGTAATAAAAGGGTTACCAATCGCCTCATATTTTGCATTTGGGTAGACAAATCGAATATAGGCAAGAAATAGCCGTGATATCAAAAGCAATGGCACTAGTATTACCAGAGCAAGAAATACCCAAAAGAATGGTGATGTTGGATCAGTCAGAAACTCAAACACGCTTGGTTCACCTTATTGCGTAAAAAGTAGTTTCCCTACCTCGGTTCGTATTTCATGTTTTTTGCGTTGTAGAATCCCTTCAAATGTGTTATCAATCGAAAGTTTCCCATCTTTAGATATAATCACCATGCCACCAATCGTTTGTTGCAAACCCATAACCGCAAGACCTTTGTTTTGTGCTAGTTCTTTATCTTCATCACGAGATATACGTACACTACCAGGGTTTTGTATCCGTTCACTCCCATATTTCAGCAAGTGTGTAGCGATTTTTCGATACTGTACACTGTTGAGATCAGCAAGGTTCTTGAGTGCCTGTTGAAAACAATCATCGATAAGAGCATCTTTGGCATTCATCAGTGCCCGATTCACTTCTTGATGTGCCTTTGAAATCAAGATTTTTTTTACGTTATCACTTTGTTGTTTCCCACGTTCAAGAATCTGTGAGGCCCCCTGTTTTGCCAGGGCTCGTGCTTCTGACACTATTTGCTCAGCCTGATGGTTCGCCTGATGGTGGATCTGTGTTATTTCCGCTATGGATTCTTCCTGTATCCGTTTAATAAGGTTTTGACTGCTCATACATCCTCTATAGTAACCCTAATCCAGTCATGAGGAGAATACCCACAAGTAACCCAAAGATGGCAATTGTCTCTGGCATAACACAATAGATAATTCCTCGAGCAGCAACATCAGGATTGCGGGCAGTTGCTGCAATTGAGGCACTGGCTACCATACCCTGGTTTGCTGCAGATATTCCGGTTAGACCAACTACAAGGCCAATACCAATTGCGGAAATTCCGAGCATGGGGTTCGACAAATCTGCTGTGGCAGCTCCACCTAAGAGCCCAGAACCCATCATGAGCAAAATAGCTGTCAGCAGCCCATAGACCGCTTGGGTCATTGGTAAGACCTGAAATACGAGACATTTCCCAAATAATTCAGGTTTTTCACCGGTTACCGCAACAGCGGCTGTTCCCGCAAGCATGAGACCTAATGCTGATCCAATACCTGCAATACCTACAGCTAGTGCACAGCCAATGATAATGAGAGATTGGGTGTTTCCTTCTTCTCCCGTTAATGGTTCAGCGGCTGCGGTACCCATAACCATGAGAAAGGTTATGATAGCTAGGAGTAGTATCGCGGTTCTTGCTTTTGTTTTCATAGTTACCATATTTTTTATTCCCTCCGGTTTAGTTCGGATTTTTTTTTCTTAGCTTATTTTACCTCTTTTTGTCGTTGTATAGGTTCGTTTTATGGAGAACGGTTTGAATTTATGACCGCCTCCACTATAAAAACGATTAAAAAATTCTACATACTGTAACCGTAACGAATGAACCCCTGCACCAAGTGCTTGGAGCAACAGATTAATGAGATGGAGTCCTACCAATAAAATACTCATAACAATAAGTGCAACAATTTCAAGAGGAATCATAGTAGCAAACAGCATTGCCACGATATTAAATGCCAATGCCATCCCAGTAGTAGCAAGACCTAAGGCAAGCAGTCGTGCATAGGATAACCAATCTCCAACAAACCCGGTGATATCAAAAAACCCCAGTGGGCCTGAATGAAGTAATCGTAATATAAGCCCGATGACCACAAAAATTGCGGCAATATATTGTACCAGTGTGGTAAGCGTCATCATTTTTAGAAGGTTTTCCGCGATGAGTAGTCCACCACCAATTTCGAGGAGAATCCATGAAAAATGATTGGTCACTAGTTCCTTGTATTGTTTATTTCTCGTGGTTTGAATTATAGCTAACACAATCCCTAAATTCATATGAAGTAATCCAAATACAAGCGCGATTGTTAAGAGTAGCAGAGGATCTTTTAGAGATTCTACAGGAAGATGTATACCAAAAATGGTGAGACTAAAAATCAATCGATCAGGGTCATGATAGATAAACTGAGGGATAAAATCACCAAAGAAACTATTCGTTAAAAAACCAACAATCGTCGTTGTCAATCCCAACCATATCCCTAAAAATGAAAATGTACGAATCATTGAGCTTGATTTACCAATATAAAAAAAGCCAAATAGTGATAAAATAAAAATAACCAGGCCATACCCCCCATCCCCCAGCATGACTCCAAAAAAGATAATGAAAAAGATACCCATGGGAATTGTGGGGTTAAGTTCATTGTATTTAGGAATGGCAAATAATTCAAGTAACGTTTGAAATGAGGCCGCCCATTTAGGTAACTTCATGTACGTAGGTGGATTATCAGGATTAGCTGATGGTTTTTTCGATTCATAAATAATAGAGTCATTGGTTTTTTGAATGAGTTGTTGTTTCACATTTTGCTCATCTTCAGCCAACACCCATGCCTTAATTACATAGGTGGACATGGTTTTTGCAAAATTTTTCGATATTTCTTTACGGAATCGCTCTAACCTGATTTCCTCTCGCAAAACCAAGAGCTCCTGCAGATGTGATAGAGCATAGGTACTAAGGCCATGCACGAGTTCCTGTTTCTTATCCTGAAACTCCGAAATATGTTTCTGTACCACTGAAAAAACTGAGCGAGGCGTACCATCATAGTGCGCAAAAGTAAATGTTTCTATATAATCTCGACATAGTTTATCAACTGCCTCTTTAAAGGAAATATGTGAAGCAATAACTACCGCCCATTTTCGTTCCTTTTTCGTACCAAACGCATGTGAAAAAAGTTCAATTTCATCAGAAATAACCTTCAAATTTTGGGTAACCGCAGAAAGATCATGTGTTGTACCAGCAACGATATACAGATACTGGGAAGTACCTAGGTCCTTGAGATTAAAATCAAATGATTGTACCACCTGAAGATGGTGGAGTTCTTCCTCAAGATCATCGATTTTCTGCTGTAGCGCATGTTGTTCTTCGTCATATTCGATACAGGTTTGTTCAATATCCTGCAGAATACTTTCTGCATTTGAATAGAGTTCATCAAGTGAGTTTGGGTCTACATAGGTTTTTTCTGGGAGCGCGGGATGCAACAACGCTTTAATCCCTGAGGGTTTTTTCTGAGTTCGTTTTAAAATATCGATAAGGCGGGTTAAGCGGAGTTCATATTCAGAGCAGTTACTGGCCTCTGGATGGGTGGTTGCACGCTCAGTTTCTTTCAACAGTTCAGGGTCGTCTTTGGAGATATCGATGATTTCGGCCACTCCTGTTTCATGAAGGGTTTCTATGACATCCTCTACCTGTTGCTGATGAACAATGATTGAAACTTTTTTCATACGTGCTGGAAAGAGAATTGCCTAATCCCCCTGTTCAATAACTGATATGATATGGGTGACTGCGGTGTCAATATGTTTTTCCGCATGTTTTTTCATTGAGGCGATGTCTTGTTTCATGGTTTTTTTAATGGTTTCAATGTCTTTTTGGGCATCGTTCTGTGTTTGTTTAAGGAGTTCCTGAACTTGTTTTTCGGCAGTGGCGATGATGGTGTTTCGTTCTTTTTCAGCGGTTTTATGTGCTTCTTCGATACTAGTTTCTGCGTCTTTTTTTGCTGTTTCAATGTCCTGTAGTGCTTTGGTTTCTGCGTCTTTGATTTGTTGTAGTGATGTCATGGTTGTTACCTCGAATAAAACACCCTTTTATATGTGTTTTTGTAGTGGGGTTACATACCCCAAAATTTGTTTTCTTTCCTATTTATTTCATAAATTTTATATAAAACCTCTTTTTCATCACTCGTTAGGAGATCCAGATTTTTTAGTTTCTTTGCATCAGTTTCTGGTATAACGGTGTAGAGAATGTCGTCTCCTTTGATTTGACGTCCAACCGTTACACCCTCTATTGAAATAGCGATTTCTTGTCCCTGTAGCGCCTCCTCGACAGGCCGGTTTTCTGATTGGATGCCTTTGACGGTACCAATGATTTTTCCATCATCACGCATGAGCCGCATTCCAACTTTTATCCGCCCAGCGAGCACGCGAACCCCAATAATTGCAGGGTGACTCAGTCTAAAAATATATTCGGGAAGAAATCGTAACATCCCCGGATGGATAAAATCCTGTCGTCGTTGTCGATCCATTTCCGCTTTTTTCTCTTCAAGCCAGACATCATATTTTTCCATTATGGTATAAATAACATCTTCATCGAACAGCTTAACATTAGCAATGACGAGCTCATCTTTTGCCTCAGGTAAAATCCTTACATTAAACGCAAAAATCACTTTATCCAGGGGATCAGTGATGGCATTAGCCTCAATAATATCTCGTTTCGAAACATTACCTATCTCAGCTTTTCGTATCTGAACGCCTTTATCATGTGATTCTTTTGCTAATGCCTCTAGTGACCCTACCGCATCGGCTTTCAGAAAAATTCCGGTTGCATCAAGCGCGATATCAACCTGTGATTGTTTCTTAATTTCCGCAATTAATTCTTCTTTATTGTTTTTGATAACTCGAAGGGGCGCACCCGGCATAACATCATCAAGATCAGGAGCAGATATCTTAATCCCACAGGCAGCATGTACCTCAGATACACTATCAAAACGCTCTCGAGGATCACGGATTTCATCAAGGGGCCGTGGTTTCAACAACGCCTTAATCTTAGTGACCAATGGCTCATCACGAGTCCCAAAGATAATTATATCATCTTTCCGGACCGTTCCACTATAAATAATCGTATCCGCGGTTGTACCAAGACCCACATCCTCTTTGACTTCAAGGACGGTACCCTTTCCCGGCCCACTTTCACTAGAAAGCCGTACTTCCAAAAAACGCTGGGCTAACCCAACCAACACCATTAATAATTCAGGAACCCCCTCCCCATTTAAGGAGGATATAGGGATAATCGGTACCATTTTTCGAAAATCTTTTACATTATAATACAGATCAGCCTCAAATTTCTTATCGTAAAGCTTACCAATTAATTCATACAACCGTTCTTCAAATAATCCACGGACTTTCGCTGTTTGCTGCTCAATACGAGATTGCGTGCTACCAGCCACAGTTTGCCATCCATTAATCCGATCAACCTTATTTGCTGCAACAATAAACGGGGTTTTATATTGCCGAAGAATATTAATAGACTCATGGGTCTGCGGGCGAAATCCTTCAGTGATATCAACTATTAATACCGCAAGATCCGCCAGTGACCCACCACGCGCTCGTAACGTCGTAAAAGCATGATGCCCGGGGGTATCAATGAACAATAAACCAGGGACAGTAAATTTCTTTTTTCCTAATAACTCACCACAAATACGATGAATAGCATCAATAGGGACTTCAGTGGCACCAATATGCTGTGTAATAGCACCAGATTCGCGTGCTGCCACGGTACTACCACGAATATAATCTAGTAACGTCGTTTTCCCATGGTCAACATGACCTAACACACTGACTATCGGCTGTCGTATATAGGTAGAAGGAGCATTCATCTGGTGTGTCACCCCCATTCTCGAGCCCCCTAGATACAACCTACTTATAAAAATATATGGGTATTATCTATATAGATTGCAATTTACTTGAAGATGTTCTTAAAAAAATATTTATATAAAATGTTATCGAATAAACATGCCCGGGTTTCTATGAAAAAACGTCTTACTAGCATGTATTTTGCTCTAACTAGTATGCTTATTCTAGGGTAGCATGACGTGCCTGCATGGACTGTTCCGTCTCTCCCTTTTTATCCATTAACTCAGCCACAAGCGCATCTAAAAGTAACCATGCACTCGCCTCAAACAACGTCCCCAACGGCGCAAGCTTCCGACGATCCGTTTCATCACACTCAGCAGCCAAAATCACAGAAATATCAGCAAATTGGGTAATCCGGGAATCAGCCCGCGAAGTCACCACAACTACTTTCGCACCAATCTTCTGAGCAATCTCAGCCGTCATCACCGCAGGAATTGTTTCCCCCGAACCCGTGATGATAAACACTAAATCATCCTTTTTAACCGGTGCCCCAATCGTCTCACCAATAACAAAGGTCTGAAACCCGAGATGCACCAGTCGAATCGCAAAAGCTCGAGCAACTAACCCCGAACGTCCCGCACCATACACAAATATTCGATTCACAGAAAAAAAATGACTAATAACCTGGTCAATCTGATATTTATCAACCTTACTTAGAATATCTGTGATTTTAAATGAAATATAGCCAGATGATTGATGAAACATTCCCTTTTTACTCATGCTATCTCAGAAAGATCCTTATAATGCGCTTCTTCCTTACCTGTCCGTTTCATAATGGCTTTTTCAACCTGTAATTTAATATACACCGCATCATGTTCCAATAAAGGAGATTCAGATATCAGCGTCGCTGTATATTTTCGGTCAAGAATTATTTCAATTACGGGAGCTATCGGCATATCACCTTTCTTAATTGGTAGATGATAAAACTCATTCCCATCTTCATACAACACCCCGGTAACATGAATAATATATTTCTTCAATTTCAAGGGAACGAGCTTATCAAACATTTCCTCAAAACTTTTCCGTTCCTTTAAACACCCATTTCCCCGAGCATGGATATGTGCAAGATCAATAACTGGCACCACATCCTTTACACTTTTACAGACCTCAATAACCTCATCCAGGGTACCAAATACCTTCTGTTTTCCCATAGTTTCAATCGCTAACTTCACCCTGATTTTTTCTTTTTTCATCATCCCCGTGATTTTCTTAACATTCTTGATTATTAACTTCATCGTTTTTTTCTCAGAATTCTCACCATAAAAACCCGGGTGAATGATAACGGTCTCTGCACCGATATTATCCGCCATCGTTGCAGCACGCATGATTTTTTCAAAACTCATCTCAACCTCATCAGCCTCACCTGCAAGGTTGATATAATAGGGAGCATGTACATGTATCTCCATATCATTTTCTTCAGCAAAATTTTTTATAAACGCTGCTTCCTCATCAGCCATAATATATAGGCCACGAACAAACTGGATTTCTATAGCATTCAAATCAAGTTGATTATGGGTATACGCAATCCCATCCTTATTTGTTCGACCTTTACACGATAATGGTATACCTGCTTGCCCTATCCGTATCTGAGTCATAAAATCTCTAACCCCCACATCTTTGTTTTAATTAAGAATCGCATAACCATTGGTTTCTGCAGATAAAAAATATTGTTACGCCAATTCCTCCAACCGGCTCATAATATTCCAAATTAATGTCCGGCCGTGTAATGGAATATTCGGATCATTCGCTAAATCATCAAGTTTCGAGGTCGCAGATGCAACACGCAGATCTATAGGATCATTAGAACTACGAAGAATTTGTTTTACTTCATCAGCACCTCGGCGAATATTCCGGGGAATCGATGTGTCCTCACTGATCATATTGAGACCATCAACAATCTGCTCAATTTTTTCATCTGTGGACATGTCCGCTCACCCATATTACAGCCTTATAACAAAACAGGGGTAATCTACACACAGAATAAAAACGTTATGTCCCCTAACTTTTTTGAAATTCCTCTCGAAACACCCGAAAAATATCTGCAGCAATGTTTTTTCCAATACCCTGAACCTCACATAATTCAGCTTCTGTTGCGCTCGTAAGCACCTGAATAGTGCCAAAATGGGTGAGTAACCGTTGGGCAAGCACCGCTGAAACATGCGGTAGCCCCTCAACAAGGAATCGTTGTTGTTCCTGTAGAGACATCGCGGTTTTTTCACCACGTAATACCACTGCTTTATCACCTTTGTGTTGTTCACGATGGGCTATTACCCGGAGAAAATCAGCGGTTTCATGGGCGGTTCTTGTCGTAATCACGGGTATCCCATAGTCAATAATAATTGATGACATACTCCCAAAAATCGCGTTTTGACTGATATTTCGTTTTGTCAATATACCCTCACCCTCTACGATGAGTAAGGGACGGGAGTAGGCATCACGCAGATTTCGCATTTGGGTAAAGAGTTTTCCATCAAGGAGTGATTGGAGGAAATCATCTACTGTTTTACGTTCTACACCAATACGGGAGGAGAGCACATAGTCACCAACATCAAGTTGTTGCTGTTCAACCGTTACTTTTTGATGTGCTAGATACCGCATCACAGTTGAGCGTGATTCTCGATGATCCACAATAATTTTTGTAGCTTCTGCCTCAGTATATTCATCAAGTTTTCGCTGATTTTTCGATGGTTCCAATGAACTATACACATCAGCCGTAGTAGCAGTATGTTTTTTTAAGGCAGATCGAAGGATTTCAAGTTCACCACGCATCGTTCGTTCTTTTCGTCGGGATGCCCAATAATATCCCTCATCAGGTGTCCCCTTGGTGATAAGAATAATGACTTTTCCTGGCATTTTCCGTGCGGTTCGACCACGTCGCTGAATGGTCCGTATCTCAGAGGGAACTGGCTCATAAAACACCACTAAATCTGTTGAGGGAATATCAAGCCCTTCTTCAGCAACAGAAGTAGCAATTAATACATTGTATCCACCCTCCTTAAATTCTTGAAGGATACGAAGCTGTTCCTTTTGTGTCATTCCTTTGTCTACACCTTTACCCGCCTGACCTACAAATCGAACTGGATGAACATGGGAAAGGTTTGTTAATCGATCATGTACGAATTGGGAGGTATCGCGATAATGGGTAAACACAATGATTTTTGATTGGGCATTATGTGTAAGTTGGTATTTCACAATCTCTGTTACGGCATCAAGTTTTGGATGTTCACTTTTAATAAGTTTAAGGGATGCTATCGCATAAAGTACCACAGGATCAGTCATAAGTGACCGGGATGCTTTACTGCCCCCTTTAGCCCGTGCCTCATCACCCATGCGATCTAAATAATTCCGAAGAGATTGCACCCCTTGCGTCTGCAGTAATTCAATCCCATGATAGAGCTTAATCGCTGCGTTTTGAGTCGACGCAGCTTTATACAAATCAGGATTCGGTGACGGATCTGCCCGCAGCGCCTGTTGTATACGATGCTGTGCATCCAATAATTGTCGCCGATTCACCATGGAAACAGAAGCCGTATCTAACACATGATATTCCTTGAGTACCTTCAGTCGAACCGCAAGCGCTTTTCGAAGCAGCTGTAACACCTGCGAAAAATTAGTGGGAAGCGAAATTTCCTTCCATTCAATCGTCATATCATGCACATATGGACGAACATCTGGATCCTGTTTCGTCCGAATTTCAATATGAGAAATCTCAAGATGTCGACATACCTCAAGGATTTTCTGCAATACACTCCCTGGAGACGCAGTCATTCCCAGGATATGCCGAACCGCACGTTCCCTCCGATACTGATCAGCAATAAACACATATGCATAATTCCCCACAGCTCGATGTGCCTCATCATAAATCACCAAACCAACATCAGACAGAGAAATCCGACGCGCAATAAGATCATTTTCAATAACCTGCGGCGTGGAAACAATAATACGCCCAGATTTCCATTGATCCACCCGTTTCTCAGGACTTACCTCACCAGTAAACACCACAATCTCAGCATCACAGGCTAAAACATCCCTTAATGAGCGAGCATGTTGCGTAACCAACGGTTTCGTTGGCGATAAAAACAAAATTTTCTCCTGCGACTCACACAATTTTTGTGCAATCACCAAAACCGCAATAATCGTTTTTCCCATCCCCGTTGGAATAACAACAAGACTACTTTTTTTCCTTGCCTCTTTAGCAATAGCATCCTGAAACGCACGAAATTCTATCACATTTGCTTTAATACATGGATGAGAAATATACACGTGATTTCGATATAACCATTCGATATTTTTATAGTTACGGGAGAGGTCACCGAAAAGAAATACCACCGATAACAATATTTAAATCAACACAGGAAATGTCCCTAATGTTGGTAGGAATGGAATGGATAACCCAGCTCCCCTTATGGGCAATACTCCTAGGAGTAATACTGATTATCATTATTTTCTGGAAATTAATCAAATTCGCTATAAAAATCCTTATTATCATTCTCGTTTTCTTCCTGATCCTAATCGGGCTTGACCTCCTCGGCGTCTTCGCATGGATTAATCAAAATATACTCGCACATTTCCTCTAAAAAAAATGAGAAAAAACGCAGGGGACAGGGCAAATCGAACCTACGTGTTCTTCTTCCGAACATAGGTCATTAACCGCTCAAGATTGAAAGGTTTTGCAATGACCTCATTGACATAGGACGTTATATCAGGGCCCTGATCGTTTTGTGAACACACATTCGCGGTGATAATCGAAATCATGACCTGTTTATTCAACCCACGTTTAATGATTTCCCGAAGGGTCGCCCAGCCATCCATAAAGGGCATCGTAATATCAAGCAGCACGATACCCGTGAATCCCTCCTCAAGCTCACGGATGCAATCCTTCCCACTATCGACAGCAAGGACCTCAAAATTGTTCCCCTCAAAAAACATCCGAAGGGTCACCAAGATATCCGGGTCATCATCCACGATCATGATTTTTCTTGTCATACAGCATCCCACTGCTATGTTATACTTTACCACACATAGTATTTAAATTAGTGCTGCAAAACTACCAAACCGTAAAAATAAGGATAGAGTAACTAAGAAATCATGCCCTCTTTTTCGCTGTAAAAATAAAATCACTAATCACCCCAATCTCCTCAGGTGTTAGCTGCTCAACCCGTTGATTGCCAAATGGCACCCCCTCCCTAATCTTATACTGTGTGGCGATGGTAGTACCAATTTTTTTCCGTCGATGTGAAAACAAATGTTTACAGACCTCAAAAAAAAGAGATTCATCCATAATTTGAAAGGGTGCTACAGATCGAGGAAGCACTTCAACTATCGCGGCATCAACCTGTGGCGGGGGAAAAAAATTTCCTCGAGACACTCTTTGTTTAATAGAACAGAAGGTTTTGTAATAGATACCAACAGATAACCGGCTATATTGTTTTGATCCTGGTGGGGCAATCATACGTGCAGCGAAATCATATTGATACATTAAAACCGCTGCATTAAAGGATGTTTCAAGAAGTTTAAACGTTATTTCTGAGGAAATCTGAAACGGGAGGTTTGCTACAATCTTAGTATATCGAGGGAGTGTGGTGAGATCAAGTTTCAGAATATCAGCATGAATAAGAGCAACATTTTCGGGAACACACTCCCGTAATTCCTCAACTAATGTGTGATCAATCTCAACCGCAATAACCTGCTTGACTCGTTGTGCTAACAGTTTTGTGAGAATCCCATGCCCCGGCCCAATCTCAAGGACAACATCAGTAGGTCCTAGCTGTGCATAATCGATTTCTTTCTGAGCAAGAGAGTGATTGATTAAAAAATGTTGTCCAAATCGTGCACCCGTCATGGTCAGTAATGGGATGTTTTTGTAATCGGGGGTCGGGTGAAAATCCGATATTTTTGCAGTGGATCGGAAAGCTCTAGTTCAATACGTTTCGCAATGAGTTTATCAGGTGCTCGTAAAAAATCTATACGCTCTTGCATTTCATCAAAACTTGTAAAGGGTTTTTTCCGTCGTTCATCAATAATCTCATGCATCATTTTCTTCCCAAGACCCGGGAGTAATTCAAGCACATGGAACCTGGTAGATATTGCAGGTGCCTCATTAAAGAATTTTACAAACTTTTGTTCTCCATGATGAACCATATCTTGAATAACATAGGGGAGCTCACCATGGGCTGTTGAAAGAAGCTCATCATAGTTCACCCGTCCCTTAATTTTTTCAATTTTAAGCCGTTTTGTTGCTTCCTTGCCTACATAGATACGTTCACCAATGGTAAAGGCTGCATCCCGTCGAGGAATGAGTTCTAGTAACGTGAATTGATTTTCGCCAATTCCATAGACCACCGGTCTGCGTTTATGCGGTGGTGAATCAGCTCGGCCTTTCTGCAAATAATCTAATATATAGACGTAATCCTCCACGCTTACCCCACCTTATTCAATATAGTATGTACCTACAATTTTTATAATTTGAGCTATTTGCTCTTGTGTTGGTGAAAATCGTTCTTTTGCAAAAATTGCCCGAATATCATCCTCTGTTGAGGGCAGAATATTGGCAATAGTGTAGATTTGTGATTCATCAAGGAATCCAAGGGCTTCAAGTTCTTTAACCAAATCTTTTGCTTGCTTTACCGTTAATCGAGCAAATTTCTGTGCATGTTCCAGAGTGATTCGTTGTTCATAGATAAGCTCAGCCCGTTGTTTTTCTACCTTCTTCAGCATAGTTTTTACCTCTGGAAGGGTGACGGGTGTTCCAGCTCCGGTGGTAACCATATTATTGTACTCTCCCTAAATGCTCTGGTCGTACAACCAGGGTCTTATGTTTATTCCCATCCATAAAACCAACAAGGTATGCATCGCCTTGAACACCCTGAATTTTTCCGGTGGTCCCCTGAAATTTAGGGTGTGGCATGCCCTTATGGATAGATCCATCAATTGAGACATTAACAATGTCTCCGATTTCAAATTGTTGCAGAGCACGAGTAATGGGTGAGAGCCCACGGTGCCTAGGTTTTTTTCGTAGGATATGTCGACTTTTGCTTCGTATTCCTCGGGAACGTCTTACCATGTTTTGTTTATTCCCCCTTGATTTCTATGACATCAAGTTCCTTGACGATACAGGAAATTCCTATGAGGTCACTGAGGTTCGGCTGCGTCCGACCGTTATCGCCAGAGACCAATTCTTTAATGTAGGTCCCAGATTCGGTTTCAAGCACCAATGTTGCTATAGTACCCTCTATAGTCTCTAGTGAACACTGATAGACAGTACGTTCTCTAACCTTGTGTGCTCGACGATGAGCGACCCGTGTCGGCGTAAATTGCCGAATGGTTGTGCCCCGTAATATCTGCGCTCCTTCTTTAAGTTTTTCCTCATCTAATATGGAGGAACCTTCAATAATAATCCGGTAGGTTTTCCGAAAATCAGCATCTTTTAACCGAACAATTTCATCCTTGTCAGAATAGCGTAAACCCTCGACCTCAATGATCTTATTCGCCTGTTTGTTAATATGTTTTGTAAGAGACAGAAAATCAAGGGTGCGGATCTGTGGGTTTTTTATCTCCACCACAAATGGTCGTCCATTGCCAAGCATGAGGGCGTCAATATCCTCACGGCCACTCCCATGAAACGCGATACCCTTTCCTGTAACGAGCTGTTCTATTGGTATGGCAATGAGTTCTTCAACACTCGTCGGGTACATTTTCCCGGTATTATTGCAACGTTGACAGCCTTTCCCTCGACAGACACGGCAGGGCCAACGGGTCTGCGGGATACCCCGTTGGTATTTACGATATCGCCCATAAATATAAAGAGATTTTAGCTGCAAATGAACGACATCATAGGCGGTGTTGATTATGATGGTGATATCGGGGTGTGTGAAATCCACCGGTTTTTGTAACTGTTCTTCGAGTTGTTTTCCAATTTCACGATTCAATGCCATCTTTAGTGGCTCATCGTCTGCTCTATCAAGGGCTGCAGTGATTTGTCGTTGTCGCGCAACAACATCATCAGCGATTTGTGTCCCCATCAAAAAACTAGCAAACTCATATCCCTTCAGTTTTTGTTCAATAAGAGTAATAAAATGGTCTATTTCACCAGTGAGTCCTTCGCATACCCAACAGGCATCAGAAGGTATTT
>JAHJFH010000330.1 GCA_018824925.1 Thermoplasmatota archaeon | reverse complement strand
TGTGAAATGGTTCTTTCGCCCACCAACAAGAAGGACATATGAAATATTCCATTCATCATATGCCGTTTTGATATAGTACTTGATCTTTTCTTGTTCATCACGACCATACCAATACATTTTATCATAAACATCTTTTAATGTAATAAGTATAGTTTTTACACCAATTTTATTCTTATGTTGAACAAGAGGTTTAAGATGGTAAGCAAATAATGATGGAGTTATTATTAATAAATCATAGGTATTATTATTGTGGGATTTTAATATTGGTGAAAAAAAGGATATTCCTATTACAGAAAAAGAACCATTACTTAATACTATTAAAAAAATGACTGAAATTCCAAATATTTTTTTTAATAGTAACTCTCTCATAATTTCAAATATAATTATGTGATATTCTCTATAAAAACATTATCTATTAAAAAATGGTTGAGAACTATATGAAAATGAAATGAAGTTTCATAGGTTTTGCTTTTCGAATAAATAAAAACAGTAGGGATCGTGATGGAGGTCTCCAGTTTCGGCAATTGAAACACCAAGGCATCCTCCCTTACATGACTTTCCATATTTGCAGTTATAACAGTCGCCCTTGAGATCTTCTTTTAAGAATTGTCTATTATAGGAGAAGGTTGTGGTATCATTCCAGATATTGATAATTGAATGGTTCTTGATGCTTCCTTCTTTATATTCATCTGATAGTGATAGACATCCCTTAATTCCGCCATCACTCTGGATGGCGAGAGCGGCTGTTCCTGCTTGACAGCCAGTCCATTTCGGTGACATTTGTGTAGGGGGCAGTACTTTGGAGTTATATCCTATACAATGTGCACCAGTTATTGGCAACTCATCAAACGAATATTTACTTCTTGATGATGCAATAAAAAGGCCAACTGAATAAAATTCTTTAGGAGAAAGATGAAGTTCCTTAGGAAATCGACCCATGGTATCAGCGATTTGGATCTGCCATGCGATGTTTCTATTTAAGAGATATTCTCTTAGTTGAGGGAGTTCTTTTAGATTCATTTTATGTACCGTTGTTACAGCGGTAGTTGGAATATTTACTTTGTTTAATTGATCAAATGCTTGTTTGCATTTTTCTAATGATCCCGGATGATTTCTGATAGTATCATGTGTCACATCGGTTGCACCATCGATACTAATGGCAATAGTATATGGATCTATTTTACGTAATTGATCAATAAGCTTTTCATTTATGAGAAAACCATTAGTTATAATACTAACATTCATACCTAGATCTTTAACATGTGTTGCAATGTCAAACCAATCCCTTCTTATGAAGGGTTCTCCACCTAGAAAGGTAATAAGTTGACATCCAAGACTTGATACATCTGTGCAGAGATCATTCCATTCTTTTGTTGATAGCTCTTGTTTTCTATAATCGCCAGCAGAAGAACCACAATGTATACATCGCATATTACATTTCAAGGTCAATTCTAATGCTGTAATATAAGGTGTGTATCTTTTTTTGAACATTGAATCCTCTAATCATTGTTGAAATAATAACTCTACTATTTTTTATCTAGGATGAAATTCCTATGATTTTTCTCCCCATATTATAGTAGGAATGAGAATGGAAAATTTTTAAAGAAGGCGAAATCTAATGGGCTTATAGCTGCATATCGTTTTCCATAGATCGGAATCTGCCAGAGGGTAAATGCTAATGTTGCGGCTAAAATGACGATGGCTGCAATAATGGGGCCTTTTTTGTGTTTTAACGTCATTTTAATTTCTTCCTTCCCTATTTCCAAGATTGATCCAACCTCATCTAACATGGTTTCAATCTTCGTGTTCATTTCTAGCACGATACTTCTAATGCATCAAGACTATTTAAATTTATTTCTAGCATTATTGATATAAATAGTTCATAACAGAGAAATTTATTAACTTAATATTTATTTTATTCAGATTTATACAATAAAAAATCTACAAGTCTTATGCATTTCAATTTCTGCTATTTATAGGAAGTGATAGTAAAATAATGAGCCCATGATGCTCCGATATATGGATGATTTTCTATTCTTCCAGAATAATCTTCTGCATGAATATAATATGAGATTTTTGAACCAATTTCCTGAGATGGTATCGTTGCTGAATAATTATAATCTGCAATATGATCTAACGGGGTAGAATGCCAATCACTATCATTTATCATCCAGCAAAGACGAGTAGAATTAGTAATTAAATTTTCTCCGCTATATGGAACAATCCTCACTTTAATGAAATACCCCATTTCGTTAAACAGCTGATGTTTCTTCAAAGGTATATGTTCAATATACAACATATTCCTATCAGGAATTCCTCTTGTTCTACAATGAATGGCATCAACTGAAAGCCATTGACCATGAAAACCAAGTATATTATATCCTGGCATAGCAGTTACATATGTGTTGATAGCTTCATCATCCCATTCACTGCAAGTTAATGGAACGAAAACATTATCGTTAAGAATTAATGAATTTATGTATGGTTCGTCATTTGGTGAATAAATGCGGATAATTTGATAGGGAGTTCCGTAACAACTCGTTTGCGCTTCGAAATATCGTACTGCTATCTCAAGACGCATATACATAAAAAATCGGTTTGGTGGCACCTCTTTTATCATTATCACATCTGGGGCGAGAAATTTGGCCCAACAGTCGATATGTTTGTTCCTTGGATCTATATAACCGTTTGCATCAGGAATAATATGATATTTTTTAATTCCGAGGTATTCATTTGTAATCTGTTTAATTATCAATTGTCTTCGAAAAAAATTTTGCATCCAAACAAGATTTGTAGAAACTGCTATTCCTTGACCATCAGTCATATAATTACCACCTTCATGGATGAGTGGCATACGATATAGGGATAGGTTTTGATCATATGCATATTTTTTTGGGATTGCGTTATCAAGTAAACGAAATAAGAAACTATATTTAAAATCAACAACTCCGAGTTTATCATCTCCAGAAAAAATAAACCATGGTCCAAAATCTTGTGTCCAATATCTATTTGTTTGAGCGATTAAAAAACTGCAATTTTCAAGAGAAATTCCATTATTTAGATAAATAGAATGTACATATACCTGTTCTATCTCATTTGCAACTATCGTTACGACATTTATGTTTTTAGCTATTTCTGCAATAAGATCAAGTGGAATACCAAATGGATAACAAATAAGAACCCCCTCAATTGGTTCAAATTCTGCAGGTTGCCGTATCGGATTTGGTGGTACTTGTTTTGAATCATAAAATTGTGAGTCTATTTCTATTGAAGATCCCTGACTTATTATTACTGGAGTGATAGAAAGAAGGAATATTATGGATATTGTATATTGTATTCTTATCATATATTTTCCAATACTATACTAATATAATGTTCACTATATAAAAGTTAATAAAAGAAAATAAGAT
>JAHJFH010000329.1 GCA_018824925.1 Thermoplasmatota archaeon | reverse complement strand
TTAACACAATGTAATAATTACTACGCAGCTTTAAATACTATAATGACAAACAGTAACGTGCTATAAAATAGCACTAGAGGTGTAAGGAGAAAGATACCCATGACTCGAATAAATGTGATTTATGATATCGGGCTTGATTACCTCACCGATGACATCCCCCTAAAACCACCACAACATCCTCATAACAAAAAACAACGATTAGTCAAAATGACCAATGATGACTTCAACAATCTCATGAACCAAGGTCTCATCAGAAAAACCGATGACGGATACGTCTTTGTCGGAAAACGACCAAAAAAATAAATACGATTGACCCCGAAACCAAACAAGAGAGGATCACTGGCTTTTCAAATCACCTCTTCTGCTTTCTTGATCCTCTCTTGTACCTCCCTCTCTTTTTATAACAACCCCCACCTATACATAAGAAAAGATTATAGTACCTCGCAACCATGCATTACCACCCATGCCCCCCTCAAAATATGATAAATACCATAAACGATCACCAGAGGAACTCCATGATTTTATCAAAAAACTAGCATTCCAGGCACTCGAAACCGCAGAAGAACGACTACCACTCTATCTCGAAGTAGGAGTAAAAAACGCTAAAAATATCCTTGACGTCGGCTGCGGCGCAGGTTTTGTTAGCAGAGACCTCGCAAACCTCACCAAAGGCTACGTCCTCGGAGTCGACGGATCACAACACCTTCTCCAAGTAGCACAACAAACACTCAAAAATAATAAACACGCCATGATACTCCAAGCCGACGCACATCACCTTCCAATCAAAAACAACTCATTTGAAATCGTCACCTGCAATCTCCTCCTCATGTGGGCGGATAACCCCCAAAAAGTCGTCTCTGAAATGGCCCGAGTAACCAAACCAGGTGGCCGCGTCCTAGCCTCACTTGAACCCGATTACGGAGGCAAAATACATTATCCCGAAAATAGCTATGTTGACCCCCTCTTCGCAGGAGAGGCCATTCGAAAAAAAGGTGGAGACCCCCATATCGGAAGAAAACTTCGCGCCCTTTTCACTCATGCAGGATTAACAACAAAAATCGGTATCGGCAACAACCGCATCTGGACCTGCCAGGAAGATAAAAACTATTACTCCCATTCCCGAGATTTCTACATAAAAGTAATGCGTGACGCCGGATTATCCCAAAAACACATCGACCAATGGGAATATGAATACCTCCGCTCATTAGACGAAGGAACCCAACTTAACTTCTTTCCACAATTCTATGCAATTGGCAATAAGCCAAAGACTTAATAAATCCCACAAAATTGCTCTACCTGAAAGAGATGCCCACACTAATTATTAACGGAAAAGAAATAGCACATTCAATAAAAAAACAGATGACCACACGAATCAACTACTTCAAAACAAACCACCACATCAACCCCAACGTAGCTACCATAAAAATCGGTCAAGATCCATCCTCAGACCTCTATCTAAAACTACGAAATAAAGCCTGTAAAGAAGTCGGGATCACCACCACCGAAATCGATTTTGAAGCATCCATCTCACAAGAAGAGGTAGTACAAACACTCATAGATCTCAACCACAATAATGCTATTCATGGCATCCTCATACAATATCCCGTACCACAACATATACATCAATTTCAACTCATGAACACCATCTCACCACAGAAAGATATCGAAGGCCTTCATCCCCATAACCTTGGTCAAACCCTCCTTGGCAACGAATACCTAGTCCCCTGCACACCACTTGCAGTAATCAAAATTCTTGAACATGAAGCTATCGATCTAACCGGGAAAAATGTCACAATCATCAACCATAGTAATGTTGTCGGCAAACCACTAGCAGTCATGTGTCTAAACCGAAATGCTACCGTCAATGTCTGTAATATATTTACAAAAGATATTACCCCCTTCACTAAAAAAGCAGATGTCCTCATACCTGCAACAGGAATACCTGGGCTAATTACAAAGAATCATATCAAGAAAAACTCTATCATTATTGATGTTGGTATCGCAGCAACCAAAGATGGAATAAAAGGTGATGTCAACAGAACATCAGTTGATAACATAGCTGCAAAACTAACCCCCGTACCCGGGGGTGTTGGTCCCGTCACCATCGCAAGCTCAATCATCAATATGGTTCAAATCCTTGAACATAATACAAAGAACCAATGAACCAACATCATTTCCTACCAATAAGTATATTCCTCGAAGGAACATTACTTCTTATCATTGGCTTACTATCATGTGATATTCAGGGATGAATCGTTCTTATTTTCCCCTATGTTATTGGTACAGAAATTTACACAACTCTTTGAATAATATTAATAATCACAAGTATTTTTTTCTGTATATTCAAAATAACAACATCCACTTTTAACAACAACTTCGACGAACCTGAAAACACAGAATCCTTATTGGCCCCATTCCCATTAGAGCAAATATGAAAATTACATTACTACTGATATTGACTGCAGTTCTCATTATTCTGGCAATACTTTAATGAGGTTTTATGCCTCGCTACGACTAAAAAAATAGCTTCCCAATGCCATCATCACCACAGCAAAAACCATGACAATACCCAAATCATATATTGGTGAATTAATGTTGTAATTACCAATAAGACTTCCACGTAATCCATCAACCATATAAAACATAGGATTGAAATAGATAATCTGTCGGAAGATCTCAGGGATATCAACATTCTGTAAAGGGAAAAAGGTTGATGAGGAAAAAAACAGGGGCATAATAATAAGATTCATGATAAGCTGAAAACCCTGGAAATCCTCCATTTTTGAAGCAATAACAAGCCCTAGCCCAACCCAGCTAAACGCTATACTAATCATAAAAACTAAGGTCAGTAAAATACCAGGGATATCAGAGATATGAACTCCTAATACCAGACCGATTAGGAGAATAATAAACCCTTGAATTAATGCAGTAGTTGCACCACCAAGTGTTCGTCCAAGTATTATTGAAAATCTACGTACTGGGGCAACTAATACTTCTTGTAGAAAACCAAATTGTTTATCCCAGAGAACGGATATTCCTGTAAACATTGAGGAAAATATGATTGCCATGGCGATGATACCTGGGGTGAGAAAGTCGATATAATCGATATCGCCAAAACCGGGTATAGTTATTGCTCGGAAACCAAATCCTAGGATTACAAGGAAAAATAGGGGCTGTACTATTGATGAAACAAGTCTTCCTTTTGAACGGATAAAACGTTTCATTTCACGTAGCCACATCACATAGATTGCCTGGATTTCAGTAAACCATGTCATTGACCTATCTCCTGTTGTACATACGTGCATGCTGTTTCATAGGATTTTCAGGTTCTTCATCACGCATCATACGGCCGGTATAATGAAGAAACACATCATCGAGAGTGGGTTTTCGTACATCGATTGATTTGATTTTCAGTTTTAGCGATTGTGCAATTTCAATAATAATCGGTATTTTTTCATCACCTTTTTCAACACCTAATGTTAACGAATTATCATGTTTTTTAACGTTTTGGATCCATGATTCCTGTAGTAAGCGATCATGAAGTGTTGAAAGATCGTCGCAGGATAATGTGATGACATCATGGCCTACCGAATTTTTTAGATTCTTGGTTGAATCTATAACAAGAATTTTTCCTCGGTCGATAATACCAACGCGATCGCAGAGATGGTCGGCTTCATCCATGTAGTGTGTTGTAAGAAAAATAGTAGTAGATTCCTCTTTGTTCATTTTCTTTATATATGCCCAGATTGCCCGTCGTGTCTGTGCATCAAGACCAAGGGTTGGTTCATCAAGAAATAATACTGTAGGATAATGCATGAGACCGCGGGCGATTTCAAGTCGGCGTTTCATTAGACCAGAATAGTTTTTAACAAGAACATCTTGTTTTTCTTCAAGATCAACAAGTGTGAGTACATCATCGACTCGTTGTTTCCGTTGTTCTCTTCCAAGCCCATACATACGAGCGTGGAAATCAAGGTTTTCTCGTCCTGTAAGCTCAGTGTCAAGCGCCGGTTCCTGGAAGACAACACCAATGTTTTGTCTGACTTTATCTCGTTGTTTAAGTATATCATACTGAGCAATAGTTGCTGAACCTTTCGTCGGATAAAGAAGGGTGGTAAGCATTTTAATAGTGGTAGTTTTTCCCGCGCCATTAGGCCCAAGAAACCCAAATATTTCTCCCTTCTTGATATTAATTGAGATAGTATCTACCGCAGTGAATCCATTGAATTTTTTAGTTAACTCATGGGTCGTGATAATATCCACGTTTTTCTCTCCAAAATGATCATTATAATAATTTTTTTTTGGTTTATTAACCGAGTATTAATAAATCATTCCCTCCGAATAACAATAGCAAAATAGTTATCTGCTTGGTGTTGCGAGGTAATTTTTTCTGCATGCATGCTTTGTATTGTGAACCCACCTGCTTCGATGTCTTCTCTGAATTCTTTTAGGGTATACAGATGGTAGAATCGGGGGATATCGAGGTTATCTTGTCGCCAATAGATATCAATATCACCGAGTTCAGTGTCCGTGCTCTTTTGTTTTTTAGTGATTTTTTCTTTGAAACGGTTTTGCTCCCGTGACCAAACACTAATAAGAGCGGTTCCATTAGATCGTAGGATTCGATAGATTTCTTTAAAACAGTTTTGTCGGAATTTTCGTTTTTTTATGTTGTGAATCGAGGCTATACAGAGTGCAGCATCAAATGTTTTATCAACAAAGGGTAGTGCATAAAGTGTCCCCTGCACTAATGGAGTATTTTGCATCTTAATAACCATAATTTTTTCTGAGGAGATCTCAAGCATTCTTCTAGAAATATCGAAACCAATCACTGATCTACAATGCAATATGGCGGGTATGAGATGTCGTCCGTTACCACAACCTAAATCGATGATTAGTGAGTGCGATGAAAGGGATGCGATATATTCGTTTACTTGTGCCCATGGGTTTTTTCGTGTTTTGTCAAAACTATCAGCGATGGTATCCCAGGTTTGGATTGATTCAATTATGTGTTTATCATACATTTTAAAAGATCACTTACGCAACAGAATAATGTTGGACATTATAAATGTCCTCTGTTACATTATATGAACTTGGAAAGATTAATACAAGATAATCTTATACAGTGGCAACTTTAGGTTACTCGATGTAGGAGATTCCCATGGCTATTGTTATTACTGGATCTAATCTTTCTATTGAAGATGTGGTACGTGTTGCACGGCATAATGAGTCTACTTCGTTACATCCTGATGCGGTAGCGCGTATTCAGAAATGTCGTGCTATGCTGGAGAAGAAAATTCAAGCTCGTGAAATCATGTATGGGGTAAATACCGGTATTGGTGAATTTTCTGAGGTGGTATTGTCTGATGAACAGGTGAAACAATTTCAGAAATATTTGATTTATAATCATGCAGCGGGTATTGGTGATCCTGCACCGATTGAATTTGTTCGTGGTGCTATGCTGGGTCGGGTAAATGTGCATGCTCATGGTCAGTCAGCTGTTCGAACTGAAATTACACAGACACTTGTTGCTATGTTGAATAAGGGTGTGACTCCATTTGTGTGTCAGAAAGGATCGGTTGGTGCCTGCGGGGATCTTGCTCCAATGGCGCAGATTGCATTGCTGATGATGGGTGAGGGAAAGGCATTCTATAAAGATAAATTAATTGATGGTAAAACAGCGATGGACAGGGCAAATATTTTGATTCCTGGGTTGAAAGCGCGTGATGGTTTAGCGCTTATCAATGGTGCAAATTTGTTGACAGCGATGAGTGCGATATTTCTGTATGATGCAAATAGATGGTTGAAACAAGCAGAGATTGCAGCGGCAATGTCAATTGAAGCCTTGAAAGCGAATATGCGACCATATACCCCTAAGCTGCATAAAGCACGAGGATTTACAGGGGCTGTTCGTAGTGCTAAAGCCATCCAGAAATTGATACAAGGAGGAGATTTACAACAAGGGAAAATTAATTGTAAGGTTCAGGACGCATATTCTATGCGGTCAACTCCGCAGGTAATTGGTGCTGCGCATGATGGCCTTACATATGCACGATCTCAGGTGGAAATTGAGTTGAATGGTGTGGGTGATAATCCCGTGTTTTTCCCTGATGAGGATCTACAGCTTTCAGGTGCTAATTTCCAGGGAACACCAGTTTCACTACCAATGGATATGGCAGGAACCGCGATCACGATGGTGTCAGTGATGTCAGAACGTCGTCTGAATCGGTTAAATAACCCTGCGTTAAATGTTGGTCTACCAGCGTTTCTCACCAAAGGAGCGGGTATGTTTTCGGGGATGATGTTAAGTCAATATACTGCTGATTCCTTAATTGTTGAGCAACGTATATTATCAACACCTGCTTCGATTCAATCAATACCTGCAGCAGCAGATCAGGAAGATTTTGTCTCCATGGGAATGAATACTGCGATAAAGAATTTCCAGATTCTTGACTGTGCATATGGAGTATTAGGTATTGAGTTTATGGCAGCTGCTCAAGCACTTGATTTCCGAGAATATATGGTTGGTAAAGGGGTAGCAAAGGCAAAGGAGGTCATCAGGAAACATATTGATTTTCTTGATGAAGATCGTCCATTATACCCAGATCATACCAAGATGAAAGAACTAGTAAAGTCCTGTGAGATTCTTGAGGCCGTAGAAAAAACTGTTGGATCTCTTAGTTAAACTACTCTAAAAATGTTTATTATTGGATCATGGGAACCTTTAGATCAGATGTTTTTACTAGATCTATTGCTTCTTTGTAACCAGCATCAGCGTGACGTGCAACACCCATACCGGGGTCAGTGGTAAAGACTCGTTTGATACGCTCATCAGTTTCCTTTGTACCATCACAGATTACGACCATGCCTGCATGGGTAGAAAGTCCTATCCCAACACCGCCGCCATTGTGTATCTGGACGCTATCAGCACCAGCAGCACAGTTTAAAAGTGCGTTTAAAAGTGGCCAATCCGCAATAGCATCACTACCATCTTTCATAGCCTCAGTTTCTCTATAGGGTGAGGCCACACTTCCACTGTCTAAATGATCACGAGTTATAGCGATTGGGCCAATCTCTTTGTTTCGTACCATCTCATTTATCGCTAAGGCAAAGCGTACACGCTCACCATAGCCAAGCCAACACACCCGAGCTGGGAGCCCCTCCCAGGGTATATGTGTTTCCGCAAGCCTTATCCAGTTGGTAAGCACCTTGTTCTCTGAGAACATCTTCATGACTGTTTGATCGGTTTTGAGGATATCCTCAGCTTTTCCGGTAAGGGCAAGCCATCTGAATGGACCGCGTCCTACGCTTAACATGGGTCGTATATACGCTGGGACAAAACCGGGGTAGTCAAAGGCATTTGAAAGCCCTGTTTTAAAGGCTTGACCACGCAGATTGTTACCATAATCAAAAGCAATTGCTCCCTTATTTTGAAAATCAATCAAAGCCTGGCAATGAGTACGCATACTTTTCAGGGATTCTTCGATATATTTTGATGGATTTTCTTTTCGTAATCGTAAAGCATCCGTTAGGTTCGATCCCGCAAAACCCATGGGGACATAACCATTCAGTTCATCATGGGCGGAGGTTTGATCAGTTACTACATCAGGAATAAATCCCTTCGTTAATAATTCTGGAAGTATGTCTGCACTGTTACCAAGTACTGCTATGGATAATGGTT
>JAHJFH010000328.1 GCA_018824925.1 Thermoplasmatota archaeon | reverse complement strand
TATTATTTTTACTGAAAATGATGTCTATGATAAGATAAAATATTTTCTTATTGTTGTATTGCGGTGATACTCTGTTTATTAGTGATAGTGATGAGGTAGCGGTAGATGTTGCTAGCGGCTTGAGTTACGTTGGTGAAATCGGGTTTTGTTTAATTGTTTTTAAAAAAAATACGGGGGACGAGATTTGAATACACTTTTACCGGTAAAAAATAAGGTTCTCTCTCGTAATAATTTTTTAAAAATAGAAAAAAGAAGGAAAAAAAATTTATTTCTTTCTTCTCAAGAGTATAAAGGCAACGCCGAGTGCTGCAATGACGGCTAGTGTTTCAAAACCAGGTGTTCCACTGGGCGGTGTGGTTCCGCCATTTCCGTCTCCATCACCATCTCCGTTCTCGTCTCCATCATCATTTCCTCCGGCGGTAAACCATGGAGCCAAGGTTTCGGGTGCATAATCTAACCATCCTTCACCACCTTGATTGGAGAAATCTGAGAATTCACCAGTCCATCCCCATGCCGTATATTCCAGATTAGGATCAGACACGTTGAATGTAGCTGTGAATATATTGCCAGATATAGGATTGTCGAGTATAGTATAAAAACCAGCAAAATCACCAACACCTGTTATTAAACCATATTCATCTGAATATAATGCTTGATAAAAAGAATTTTCTTCCGATCTTAAATGCATATAATAATAGACATATTCACTTATCATTATATCATCAGCTAAGGTCATCGTTAATGTTGCTTGTGAATCAGTAATTGAATACGAAATATCGGTGATATCAATGTATGATTTTTCTCCCGAATAAAGATCCCAACTCAAACCGGTTTCTGTAACTATTTGATGATATAGATCTCCGGTTCCGTCTGTTTCAGCTACTGCAGATATTGATGATAGTATTAATGCGCATAAACCTATAATTAACATACTCCTTTTCCATATTCTCATACGAAAGTCCTCGAAAACATGGAAATAATACTTCTTTATAAATCTGCCGAAAAAAGAAATTACGGTCTTCTAAACAATATTTATCATGAGTAGATTAGAGAGAAAATGATATGGTAACAATGTATAAGAATGTGTCCTGAAATAACTTTTTAAAGAAACCTCAGAGAATCGTTAGTTCTCAAGTTTTATCGTTTAATAGGTGTATGTATGGGTTATTGCGGATGTCAAGTTAAAAAATTAATATGACAGCACCCATCCACTATATTTGGGAATACAAATGGATGGGATGCTATCACACATACAGGAGGTATTAGAAGCTAAAAATGTTTTTGAAAGAAACCGCAAGAGCATGAAAACCCGTGCTCTCGGATTGGTGTTATATCATCTTGGTGTTTCTTGTAGAAACACAAGTGAGGTGGTTTCTTCATTCGAGCCTGTGAGCCATGAAGCGGTACGGGATTGGTATCATCGAGCCGCGCAGATCTTCCAGATACAAAAAGCTGCTCGAAGGATAATCGCGGTAGATGAAACCAAGATTAAAATCAAGGGACGGTGGCATATTCTTTGGGCTGCTGTGGATATTGAAACCTGGGATGTTCTTGGCGTCTGGATTACCCAAGGAAGATCATCGTTTGAAGCCTATGGATTTATCCGGTCTGTCCTCAAGAAATGTGAGAACAAACCAAAGATCCTTGTTGACGGCGGTCCTTGGTATAAACCTGCTTTAGAGAGGTTAGGTGTAGACTGGGAGCACATTACCTTTGGATTGAGAAATCCGGTGGAGCAATGGTTTGGTATTTTAAAACATCGAATTAATCTATTTTACAACCGTTGGCCACATAATGCATCAATCAAAAATGCTCAATCCTGGATTGATGCATTTGTATCTATGAATCACTTAAGGAGGTGTTAACTTGACATCCACGGGTTATTTATAGAAAAATATAAATATAATGACTGACAAATAGTAACATGCTTAGAGAGGATAGATGAAGATAGCAATATCTTACAGAAGTTCTTACTGAAGAGTATCGGTGAATCTAGTATTCATCGAAAACCCTTCATCTAAGCACCAGTATTATTGAACAAATTTTTTATTAAAATATACGTACTGCTTATACTTTTATTGCGGTGATGTTCTGTGCATCATGTATTGTAACGATGTAGGTGTAGGTGTCTCCAGCGGCTTGGACCTTGTCGGTGAAGTGGAAGGTTTTGAGTGCGTGGTGTTGGTTGAAGGTTCCGTCGGGGTTAAGGTTCTGTTTGATATTTTGGTTGTTGTAGATGCTGAGGATTAGGGTGAAGGAATCTCCGGTTGCGTAGATGGTGATGTTTGTGTAGTGGTTCGGTTCGAGGGTGCTGGAGCGGTAGAGGCCGCCGGCGGTGGTGAGGGTGTGTTCGCCGGTGGTTTCGGTGACGTGGTCGATGGTGAGGGTGGATTGGTTTTCGTAGGTGATCTGTATGGTGAAGGTTTGGGTGGCATAGTTCATGTATTTGGCATAGATGACCATGGTGACGATGATGGCAAGAAGTATGATGAGGTAGTGGATGGTGGTTGGTTTGCCTCCCATGGTAAAGGTATATTATATATTTACTGCTATTTATATTTTATTTTATATCAATATTGTGGGTGTTATAAAACAAACTTCACACAACCCGGTATAATCTTGAAATAATGGTGGGGTTAGAAGATGAGTCTGGTAAGCACCTGGAACACAAGTGGAAAATGGTTTTGTAGCCACTGCCAGAACACGGGATGGGCATATGGCATGCGGATAGTCAATGTTCCCCAGTCGCTTTTAGCTCCAGTGGTGTCTTTGGCTTTGGCTTTGATGATGTAGGTAAAGGCGCCGCTAATGGCTTGGAAATGGTCAACAAAAAATAGATTCTCATTGTTTTTTCTTCTCAGGAAAAATCTGCTAATCAATGCTAAATGTAGGAGGTAAATATGGTCTTAGTTTTATTGGCATAATGCCATCTAAATTTTCGAGATCTTTGTCAGTACGTTCAATTAGATTTTTTTTATAGGTGGTGATATCTATGTGATGGGTGTGAATGGTTTATTCGTCTCTTTGTATTTGTGTACCAAATTCTTGTGAATGCCAGGTGTTTAACATTTGTTTAAGTTCGGCTTTAATTGCACGAGCAATGTCGGTAAAGGTGATTATTCCAACCACTTCTTCATTTTTTATTACAACGAGTTTATTGAGATGATGGTGTTCCATAAGTTCAACCGCAGTTACTACGTTTTCAAGGGGATGAATTGTTTTAATGTCTCTAGTCATGATGTCGGAAACAGGTGTTTTGACTGGGTCTTTTTTTGCTAGCACCGTACCATAAATGATATCACGTTTTGTAACGATACCGACATCACCGGTATCATCGATTGCGAGGATACTGCCGACTTTATGTTCCCGAAGTAATGTTGCAGCGTAAAACACGGTACCTGATGCAGGTATGGTGACAATTGTTCGAGACATAATTTCCTGTACGAACATAGTATATCCCAGAGGATGCAATGAACATGTGCTTTAATGATTTTTTTGTTTTTTTCATACATGTTTTGCGGTGATGTTCTGTGCATCATTGATGGTGACAACTTAGGCGAAGGTGTCAACCAACCTCTTGTATATGGTCGGTGAAGTGGAAGATTTTGAGGGCATAGTGTTGGTTGAAGGTTCCGTCGGGGTTGAGGTTGGTTTGGATGTTTTGGTTGTTGTATCTGCCTAGTATGAAGGAATAATGGTAGTTGTTTTTTCTTCTTTGATTTATTACTATAATATTTTCCAGACTTGAAGATCCTTTTCAATCATATTTCCTGATTTATCATATGCTTTTATCGTGAGAACTGAGGGCATGAGCATTCTTTTTTCCCAATAAAATGAATATGGGTATTCTTGCGTGGTTACCATAGGAATATTATCAACATAATATTCTACTTTTTCAATATTTGATGCTATATCAAAAGCAATAATATTAACATTAAATTTTCCTAAAATAATGGGAATGTCAATTAAGCCGTCAATTAGTTCTGAATAATTGAATTCTAGGTCAATATATTCACAGTAGAAGAATCCTTGCACTGGACGAATGATGTCAAGGAGTGGTGGAGTGGTATCAACACCGGTTGTAAATATCCATTTTTGCGAAATGGTAGTATAGAAACCATCAGATACTTCCACATACCACCAATAGGTTGTGTTTATTTCCAAGGAGTCTAGCTGGAACTCAGCTCGCATACCACTTGATATGTTATAACTGTAATTCCAATCAATAATATATTCTCCTGAACCCCAAATGAAGGTAGTGTCCAATGAATCATCATCAGGGTCTGAGACCATACAGCTAAGGGTAATTGGTAAAGGAACATCAAAGGCTTGATCAAATGGATACGGATCTATAGGAAGATTTGGAGCTTCAGAAGAACCAGAAATCTCAATGGTTACGGGAATTGACCAATCTGTTTCTAATCCAAACGCATCCTTTGCTTTCACTTGTATATCATAGATACCTGGGTACGTCCAGTTATGGTTTGCTGAAGCAAGTTCACCTGATGAATAGGGCCCAAGCCAGTCACTAAAAATGCCGTCGCCCCAGTCAAAAAGATAAAAGAGATGATCAGTGTCGGGATCATTAGTAGAGCTTTGGAATTCATAATTTGTGTTGTTTATACCAGTTAGAGGGCCTTCTGGGGGATCAGGATCAGTTG
>JAHJFH010000327.1 GCA_018824925.1 Thermoplasmatota archaeon | reverse complement strand
CAGACATTAACCACGCCAACTATTTCTACGAACAGGTGATTCAGATAGAATAACCATGAAATATATCATTCATCACCATGACGGCCCTGCACGATTAGGCACCTATAGAAATGAATTATATCATTTCGATACCCCCAATACAATATATTATGAAACACAGGACTGGCGATCACCCCCTTATGCTAATCTTATATTTACATTACAAAAAATAAATACACAACAATCGATAATACATATTATTCAAAAATCTTCTTCTAAACAACCTCTCGCCTCCATAGAATATCCTTTTCTAATTCCCCCACTACCCTCTGTAATCACCCAAAAGCGACCTACTGATGAATTATTGAAAACAAATAACATCACGATTATAGCATCAATAGCAAATCTTACAAAAGATGACATTGACAAAGAAAAACTCATTGTTCTTCTCCCATATAGTACTCAGCTATTACACCATTCTTCTTCGTTTCTAGATACACTCACTCAACTTCGCGCAATACTACCACCCTATCAACTCCTGTATATACCTGCAATTGCAACACCAGGTAATATGGCATTATTAAACTATATCGGTATCGATCTTTTTGACAATGGACAAGCTGTCCAAGCAGCAGTAAATTCAAATCTGCTATTTCCGGAGGGGACATACCCCCTTACCACTTTAAAAGAAAATCCATGCACTTGCCCTAGTTGCTTCTCCACCCCCATACCCAAAATGACAACCCAAGATATATTTACTCATAATACCCACATGATTCACACAGAACAAATCCATATTGCAAATGCAATACGACAAGGGAGATTACGGGAATTAGTTGAAATTAGGGTACGCGGGTATCCACATTACGCAGCGCTGCTACATCTACTTGATATGAATCACTTTTCGTTTCTTGAGAAATATACCCCACTTTATCGTACAAATGGAATACAAGCAACAACGAGTGATGCGTTATGGCGGCCTGAGGTACACCGTTTTCAAAATCGAATTATTAATCGTTGTAAAAAACCCCCAAGTGCTAAGATTTTGTTATTATTACCTTGTTCAGCAAAAAAACCATATAGCCGGTCTAAAACCCATACGTTAATACGTTCTCAGCTTCGAAATCTCTCCAATCCCTGGGTAATTCATGAAATGATAATAACCTCCCCATTGGGTCTTGTTCCACGTGAACTTGAAAATATCTATCCAGCAAGCTCCTATGATATCAGTGTATCTGGTTTTTGGAGTCAAGATGAAAGAACAATAATACAAAAACTTTTGAAGAACTGGATTGAGCATAATACATATGACACGATAGTTGTACATGTTAATGAGTCTTTACAACATATCGTTGAAGGAATGCATCCTGATATGCATATTTCGTGCGTTGATGCACCTACATCACAGCGATCTTTAGAAGAACTTTTTACATATTTACAAAAAGCATCTATGTCGTATCCAAAGGTACAAATTGGGCAACGATTATTAGACCAGATTTTCATGGTTGCTTCATATCAGTTTGGTCATAATATTGCTAAGGAGTTGTTATATAATTGTGTAATTAAAGGACGAGCACCTCAGTTAAAAATTATTAAGAATTCTACCCAACTGGGAATGATAACAATACCGCGGGGATTAATATCATTGACTTTAGAGGGGGCTCAAATACTAATCGATCAGAGGAAGTTTTGGGTTAAGGTTGATAAGTCTTTTACAGTAAAAGGCTCAATATTTGTTCCAGGAGTTATTGATGCAGATCCAGAGATTCGTATTGGTGATGAAGTCTGTATTATTCAGAATGATGAAATAAAAGGAGTGGGCTTAGCTGTAATGCCTGGTCTTGAGATGATATCAGGGCGGTATGGTGAGGCCGTTAAGCTTCGGCATCATACAGATAGTTGATGTAAGGGTTTTTTTGCTCCACAATAAGGGCATGAATAAATCATTGAATGTGGTAGGGAGGTAGTACCTTCAGACCATATCGTTATCCATTCACCACAATGAGTACATTGATATTTAGAACGTGGTGATTTCTGTAATGGGAGCGGCTGATGAATTATTGTTGGATTAGCGGTAATGAGCCCTTTTATTTGGCAGGAAGGACATGTAAGATAGAATGATTTCTTGTTATTTGATTTTGATTTTTTTAATGCAAATATTGTTCCGCATTGTGGGCATTTAAAGTGGGTAAGGGTTCCCTTTAATGTTTTTTCAAAAAGGGTTATGGTATTTTGTTTTGGTTGAGTTATGTAACCTATATACCAGAGGATGAGGGTGAGGATAAAAAGTATTGCATAGGTTGCTAATAAGGGAAGAATTATTGACTGATCAGTGAAGAAATCCCAAAGGGTTATAAGTAGTAGTATGAGGGCTATTATGGCTGGGAGGATGTAAAGATATTTATTTTGTATCATATCCATGGTTATCTCCTTCGGAATGTGTATAGGCTAAGTGTAATTATGATGATTGTGAGGAGTATTGCGGTGGCGAGATATCCGGCATTATTTTTTAAATTCAGAGAAAATTCTTGTGCAAAGGTTGGTTCGATGGTTGGGTTGGTTTGTTTTTGATATTCTTCTAGATTTGATATTCCGTCTTTATCGAGGTCTTGTGTGGCATCAGTGGGATCAAAGGGGTCCAATCCATAGCGTTTCTCCCATCTATCTGGCATACCATCATCATCGGTATCGTTTAGGTCTGAGGTGATCCAGAATGTTTTTGTATCGGTGGTTTTGGCATTATTTGATTGATCTTTGACGGTAATACTGAAGCTATATTGCCCTGAGGTGCTGAATTGCTCGATAGCGCGGTATTTGTTTGTTTCTGCTACTTTGATCATACTGATGGTTTGACTGAAGCCATCTGGGTCGAGAAGGTTGATGTTTATTGCTGATAGACCGCTGAGGTCATAGGTAATGCAGATGAAGGTGACATCGGTGTTGGTGAGTTGTATATCTGGAAATATACCAGTGAATTCGATGGTTGGTGGAGTGGCATCTTCTATTACGGTAAATGCTCCTGTGGTTATGGTTTGTTTTTGGTAAAAGGAGTTATCGATGGCGGTGATGCGGAAGGTATATTTGCCAAGGAAGAAGGTGTTGGTGTAGGTAATCGTATACAGATCATTGGTATCTTTTGTGACCGCACTACCAAAGGTACTGTCCTGGGGAGTAAATATGGTGATGTTGACAGATCGGAGACCGGAGGCATCGGTGATACTTGCTTGTATGGTAATAGGTTGGCCTTTTTCGATGGTGTCGGGGAGGTTGATGATTTCGATTTTTGGTGGGTTTTGTTCTCCTTGTTTGATGATGAGTGGTGATTTGATTTGCTTGTTGTCTGCAGTGTTGATGTCGGGATGGGTGAGGTCTGTAATAATCCAGATACCTGCGATCCATTTACCTAGGTTTCCTGCGGTGCCGTATAGACTAGGATTCCAGGTGAGTGTGAAGGTTTTACTGCTTTGTTTGGAGATATTAATTCTTATTGTATCACGTAGGTATTGTTCTTCCCATTTCATGACGTTTTGTGAGGTGTAGAGACGGAGTTCGTATTTGATGGCATCAACGGTTCCGGTGTTATTGATAATGATTTTTATGGATGCTGGTGTTCCTTCGGTGATATTTTCGGTGGGGAATATTATTTTTGAGATTGAGAGGTCGGGGATGGCTTGTACGGTGATGTTTGCGGATTTGATTATTGGGGTGGTATATCCAGCTTTGTCCTCTGCAACGAGATGTATCGTCCAGTTTCCTGTTTTAGTGAAGGTGTATTGTTTTTTCCATGAAAGTTTGTTTGTGGTATTGAGGGCGAGTGTTGTTTGGAATGTACCCTTGTAGTAGAGGGTTACGGTGGCTTTGTTTGCATATGTAATAGTAGTAGCTTTGATGTCTGATGGAAGGTTGAGGGGGTAAAAATTGTTTTCTGGGAGAAGAAGAATAGTCCACCAGCCTTCTGGTGGTGTATCGTTGTTAAAGCTGGTATTGCCCATAGGGTATATATTAGGGGTGTAATCTGATGTTGGGCGAGTTCCGTCATTTTCTTTGACATCAAAGTAGATACAGAGATAGGTTATGGACGTAGTGGTGTTTATCAATACATTTCCTTTTGCGTTAGTTTGTGGGTGATAGGTGGTTGATTCGTTAAAATCGAAGGTTAGTACTTTTCCAGCTGTTGATCCATCTGGTTTGTAGAGGATTGGCAGTATGGTGGTGTTTTCGAAGGTTTTTTGGGTAATGCCTAGATCATTGAGTAGCTCGGTGAAATCTAGGGGTATGGCTATAGTTCCGGTGCCATTGATGGTTATGAATTTTCGGTAGTGCCAATGTGGTGAATACCAGTCGATATGATATGGTTGGATAAATATTGTTTCTTCTTGATAGTTGTTGGTTTCATTTGATTCAGGAATTTTATTATTGGGGTCAAGGGTGACATTGATGGTATAATACCCAAATTCTTTTGGAGTCCATTTGAAGGTGAAGTTATATGATTCGTTGTAATCCATTCCGAAGATGGTTTGATTTTGGATTTTTTTGTTGTTTATGATGAGGGTTGATTTTACTGAGGTTGTTGTTGATTTGCCGGTATTTGTGGTATTGGCTATGATGGTGAGTTGTTCGTCGAGTTTGAGTGTTCCATTGATAATGAGGGTGTTAAGGACTATATCGGTATCTTTTTTTTGAACGGTGATAGGGATGTAAACGTCATCGACTTCTGTACCATCACAGTATAATCTAATAATAAGGGTGATGTCAGTAATCGAGGGAATCCAGGTGAGATTGAGGTAGCGGGAGGCTTTAGCGGAAAGGCCGTCATCGGTCCAATTAATGGTCTTAGGAGTGGTTGCTGTGTTGATGTAGAGATGATCGGAGATGTTGGTTCCTGCAGGTATGGCAGTGGTTCCAGTATTTTTTATTATTATTGTAATGGTATGGGGTTTATCTTCAATAATTGGATCAGGGGGTGTGACTTTCTGTAGTATGAGATCATCGGCATCT
>JAHJFH010000326.1 GCA_018824925.1 Thermoplasmatota archaeon | reverse complement strand
GATGTCGTTTCTAGTATATTTTGTGGAAAAAATAAATAAACACCAGAATTTTGTATTTCTTTGATATTGATGATACAGAAATCCCCAGTAAAACCTAATCGCGGTTTTGTTACAGCATTAGAACGGTTATTTCCATTACGATTTCCCTTAGCAAAGCTTAGTAAAATTCCTGGACTCGGAAAACTGTTGTATCTGATGATGTTTCGAACTAATAATATCACATGTCTACCAAGAGATTCAGTTGTAGAAATCACGTTAAACCAATATATTGATGCCCCAGAAACTATGGTTTTGCCATCGCAGGTGGTACATCGATTCATCGATCAGGCTCAGCATCATTTTATCATGGATTTTTGTCTCTGTCGAGAAGCAATGACCTGCTCAAATTATCCATCTTCATTGGGATGTCTATTCATGGGTGATGCCGTTAAAGAAATAGATCCCAGCTATGGTCACATAGCCTCCAAGGATGAGGCACATACCTTTATCAAGAAATGTAGTGAAGCAGGACTGGTTCATATTATTGGTCGTGATAAACTCGATGAGACCTGGTTACGAGTAACATCAGGTGATAAATTATTGACCGTATGTAATTGTTGTGAATGTTGTTGTTTATGGAAAATGCTTCCAAATCTAACCTCAGATATAAACAACGTGTTTAAGAAAATGCCAGGTGTATCTGTTCAGGTCACCGATGCGTGTATAGGTTGCGGTGTCTGTGTATCAGCCTGTTTTTTAGAGGGAATAAAAATTATGGATGGTAAAGCAGTCCTCAGTGAACAATGTCGTGGTTGTGGGCGATGTGCTGAACGGTGCCCTCAAAAAGCGATTACGGTACATATTAATGACGAATTATTTTTAGAAAAAACTATCCAGCTGGTGAATCAATCTGTGGTGGTAGATTAACAGGAGTATCAGAGGAGTTTTTAATATGAAAGACTTGCAGGAAATTGCTATTTTCTTTAGTTTTGTCGTAGTGTTTCTCACGGTGACGTTTTTTGTTGCATGGGGTTTTAAGGATATTACCTTTTTTTCGTTATTTGTAGGGTTTCCTATAGGATTTATAAGTGCCATCGTTGTGTCGGTTCTGTTGATTTTTTGGTTCAATAAAAGAAGTTTAAAATGTTTGAATGGTTAGATTTATTCCTATTGATTTTGAATATTATATCTGTAAAACAACATATAAATTCCTTTAACACCCAAAATGTCTCAATAAATATAAGAAAAGGCATTTGTAAAAAAATAGTTATATGATTATCAAATTAAATCACATATAGTCGTAATATTTTTAAAATCATTTCGAATCAGAGATGTAAATAAATCTGCACCTTTTTTATTCAGATGATCCGTATCCATAAAGACATCATCTCGTCCAAAAAAGAAATCCTGATAGTCAAGCATAATCACTCCGGGAAATTCTGTTATAATTGTTTCAATGGTATCGTTTATCAACGATAAATTAGGAATAAATTGGTGTACTGCGGTGTAATAGTGTTCAGATATGGGATATTTAATCAGAATAATATGCAGGTTTTGCTCAGTGCACAAGATAAGACATTTTTTGAAATATTCTACCAATATTGGATCCATTATTTCTGAATCTTCAAGTTGACTCTGCGCTCGAAAAAATGCCCATATTGATTTATCCGATGACATCGAATAATTATCATAAGAGATAATATACCCTTTTACAAGTTCACTACTTTCCCGTCGAACAAATGCATACTCAATTAATTCTTGTCCTTTACTTATTATTGGAAACCAACTTTTAAATCTCCAGACAACACTATCAAAAATCGAGCGATTCGTATCTTGAGAAAAAACCTCATCATATTGTATAAATCGATCCCAGTACCATTCATTTTTTATTCTATCCGTTCTCATCGATGAAAACGAATGTAAATCAAGGGGTAAAACCACCGTATACAAATCCACCAATGGATCATTAAGCACTGTTGATAATTTATGATATGTTTGAATATAGGATTCACCAACATCAGCAAGGTTAAAAGAATAATTGATCAAAGCAGGATTAATATCTCGTTTTGGATGTGAATCCCCCATAAATAAAATACGAATATTTTCGCGATGTTCAAGAAAATCTGAATATGATCTCTCCAGAACAGTATTTGATAATATCAAATGGTAATACCCTATATTTAACAAACCAAATACTACAAATAATACTAACCCAAATCCAACTATTCTACGCGCAAAGAGTTTCATGTCATCTGTAATTTTCATAGATACCTCAAAATTGGAAATAAATAAACGGACGTTCAAACACTCCAAATAGGAGAATAACCAGAATCAATGAAAGATACACGGACCACCGAACCCACACTGGACGCATTGAAAGTAACTGCAATGACATATTTTTTTCCTGAATAAGATGGACTATCTCCATAGCAACAATCGCGCATACTGCTATCATAATTCCTGTCCAACTCATCCCTAACCAAGTAGTCTCCAACCCGTTTCCAAAGCCAGTAAATAAATGGGTAACAATATAGACTGCATCAGAAAGGGAATTTGCTCTGAAAAAAATCCACCCAAAATCAACTAAGATAAAGGTTGTCCCAATTTGAATACCCGCAAGAACCAATGGAAATCGATCAAGACCAAACATCCCTGTCAGGTTTTTTCGAACCTTTGCTGTCACATAATATCCAACAAGGTACATTCCATGTAATCCACCCCATATAACAAAGGTCCAATTTGCCCCATGCCATAAGCCCGCAACAAGAAACACAATCACTAAATTAAGGTACCAACGAGGAACTGGAACACGATTTCCCCCTAATGGAATATAAAGATAATCTCTGAACCACGTAGAAAGGGAAATATGCCACCGTCGCCAAAAATCAACGACAGATCGTGCAAAATAGGGTCGACGGAAATTATCCATTAATGTGAATCCCATTATTTTAGCAGCACCAATAGCTATATCTGAATAACCTGAAAAATCACAAAATATCTGAAACGCAAATAATACTGTTGCAAATATTAATGGTGTTCCTGAATATACTTCTACATTATTGTATATCTGATCTACTACGATGGCTATACTATCTGCAATTACTATTTTTTTGAAAAACCCCCATAGCATCAACTTTAACCCATCACCTGCTCGTGAATATGAAAATTCAAAATATTGACGAAATTGCGGTAATAGATTTTTTGCTCGTTCAATAGGTCCTGCGACTAACTGTGGGAAAAATGAAACATACAACGCAAAGATCCCAAAATGCCGTTCTGGAGTACGTTTTCCACGATAGACATCTATTGTGTACCCTAAGGTTTGAAAGGTAAAAAAAGAAATACCAATCGGTAACAATACCTGTAGCTCTAATGAAGTAAATTCAATGGATAAACTTTGGAAGAAATGGCCTAGTGAATTGTTAAGAAAGTTAAAATATTTAAAGAAAAACAAAAGTCCTATACTTCCAACAATCCCTATAAATAAATACATTTTTCTTAAAGCAGATTTATGAGAATTAAATAATAAGATTGAACAGCAATAATTTGTTAATGTGGCTATTAACAGTAAAAGAGCATATTCTGGCTTCCAACTCATATAAAAATAATAACTTGCACCGAGCAATAACATCCATCGATATTTCTGAGGAAGCATAAAAAAAAGAAAAACCACCACTGGGAAAAATAATAAAAAATGAACGGAATTAAATAACAAACTCTTACCCACCTACAGAAAACATTACATGAACCAGTCGTTCACTATAGGTTTACTTATGTCGTGTATTGACATTTGTGTCCTCCCAGCGTCCTATGTCCTATATGCTCTATATATTAGTTATTATTAATAAAATTTCCTCTGAAAACCTGATCGTACCAACACATTTCAAGGAAAAATATAGGTTTATTGGTCCTCTAAATAAGATAGATATGCTACAGCAAAATATTTTCCCAATTCAATTTGTCCGGTGGTGTTAAAATGAATACTCCCATCTTCTTTGACAGGTAACCAACCGTGATAGACAGTCTTTGTATAGGGTATTAATATTTCAGCAGCAATTTGATCATTGAGAACTTTCATGGATGGTTCCAATGGACGATATTGAGATATAAGCTCCTGAGTTTCTGATTGGTTTAATTCATCTTGGGTAAAATATGTCCCAACAAAAAACGGTAAATCAACAATTCCTGTATCTTTTCGGATATTTGTAATGATTTCCTTTAAAATGTTTCCATAATCACGAGCGCTTCGCATATATTTCATATCGGTTAAACCTTGTTTCCAAAATACACCCATGTATTCAGGAATACACCACCGATTTGCTTTTTCTATTCGTTCCTTGATGAGTAGGTACATCGGTCCTTTCCAACCATCTCCTTTCTCAACCTCTGCGCGAATAAAACTCCAATTCGGTTGGAAAACCCGGATTCCCGTGCCTGAAAGCGCAACCTTAATAACGCCAATGGTTTCGTTAGGCCAATTTTTTTTCATTTCATATAAAAAACTAATTTCAGGACCATTAAGATATGGATGGGTCTTTTGAAGAATCCATCCGTCATCTGTTAATCGAACAAGACTATTAGATAAGAGCAGCATGTCAGATGGAAATTCTTCACTTAATCCCTGACCTACCATATTTGATTGGCCAAGAAAAAAAAAGAT
>JAHJFH010000325.1 GCA_018824925.1 Thermoplasmatota archaeon | reverse complement strand
CGTCAATGGTTAATAAAAATCTTTGCAATACTCGTTGTCCTTTTCATGATATTTGCTGGATTTGTCGTCATTTTATATAAATAAAAAAAAGAAAAAAAAAAATTATGGACAAAGTAGGAGGATACCATGCCCAATCACATATTTGTCACTGCTATCAACTGCATGGATGGCCGCGTACAACAACCCATCATAGACTGGATGAAGCATACCTACCAAGCAGACTATGTAGACATGATCACAGAACCAGGTCCGTTAAAGATCCTTACCGAAACACCATTCCACACCGCTGGAGAATCCATAAAAAAACGATTTGAAATCTCGGTACATAAGCATGATAGCCGTGTAGCAGCTATAGTTGGGCACCATGACTGCACCGGAAACCCTGTTGACAAAAAAACCCAATTAACCCAGATACATACCGCACTGAAAATCATAAACTCCTGGGGTTATGAAATAACTATTATTGGACTCTGGGTTGATGATTTCTGGCAAGTCCATCAAATCACCGAATAAAAATTAGGAAAAAAAAGATTGGTAACTATTTAACCCTGTATCTTAAATTATCAATTATTCAGAGGATTCCTTATACAACACTGCTAGAAATGCTGCAAAGAAACACATCAACGCCGCGGGGATAAATGCATACATAAATCCGAGTCCAGCGTCTTGTACGATACCCGCTAAAATTGGCCCGACAATACCACCGATACCATATGAGGTAAAAACATACCCATAGTTTAAACCAACATTTTCTGAGCCAAACGTATCAGCGGTTGCAGCAGGAAATAATGCAAAATTAGCACCAAAATTAAACCCAATTAACGCTGCAGCGACATAAAATGCATAAGGGTTAACCGTAGTATATAAAAACGCAAGCATCATGATTCCTTGAAAGATACACATAGTCATCAAGGCTTTTCGACGACCAATTTTATCGGAGATTTGACCCCATGCAATTCGTCCAATACCATTAAAAATTGGTAAGCAAATCGCTGCTCCAATAACAGCAAAATCTGCTGCTGCGGTTACGGTAAAACCATGGGTGGCAAAGCCATCCGTTGCGCTTTTTGCAAAATTCTGAATGTTACCAATAACCATTAACCCTGCGAGTGCACCGATAAAAAACATGGTCCATAGTAAATAGAACTGTCTGGATGAGAGCATCTCTTTTGGGGTTGCACTATTGATTATTTTTCCCTTTTCATCCTTTTTTTCTTGTGCGGGTATAAATCCTTTAGGAAGCCATCCCTTAGGTGGATTTACCATAACAAGACTGCCGATTAAGACCAAAATTAAGAAGGCAATACCATAGAATATAAAGGTTTGATCAACATTAGCAACGGTATACATACCATTTTGTAGTTGTATTAAACCATTGAAACCAAGAAGTGATGGTGGGTGTGCTAATAATATCCAGATAAATGCCCCCAGGCCAAAACCTGCAACAGCTAACCCACTGACCAGGCCTTTTTTATCAGGAAACCATTTCACCCCAACTGCAATGGGAACAACATAGCTAAGACCAATACCTGCACCTGCAATAATGCCAATACCTACTAGTTTTAAAGGAAAGTTAGCACCTACCAAACCCGCGATTATGTAACCTAAACCAAGAAATATGCCACCGAGAATAGCGATGTTACGGGGTCCATACTTTTTTGATAAACGTCCACCAACGATTGTAAATATGGCGAAGGTAGCTAGTCCTGCACTAAATATTGCTTGTGTCTCGGTTTTCGAAAACGCAAATTCGCTTAGTATCCCCTCGGTTCCTTGTAGTGGAGTGGTAAAAGCTGACCATGCGTATATTGCACCAAGCGCTAGTTGAATCATGATGGCGCCAATGACGACGATCCAACGATTCATGACTTTTTTTTGTTCCTTTGTAGTAACATTAGTTTTTGATGTTCCTTGTGTCATTGGTGTACGATCCGTATGCACCCGGGAACTATAATTGTATTAAAATGCTTTCGTTTTACCCATTGAAAAACTGTTGTGAATGCTATACATCAATGAGCTGATAGACGGTCGATCCGAGACCGATTTTTTCTCCATATCGTATCTGTTTGTAGGGGTCGATGTGATTTTCATGATCAAATATTTTTGGTTTGATGTCATGGATGAGTTTCAAGGAAGCGTGGTCAATGGCCACGGGATCTGTTCCAAGAAGGTATCCGATATCTGGTGCAATTGTTGGTCCTGCGTTGGGGTCGCAATCACAGCTGCGTGCGATTCGATTGATGTCATTAAGGTAGATAACATTTTTGTCTTTAACACAGGCTAATGCCGCACATGCAAGAAGATAGTTAAGATCGGCATCCTCAAATGTTAATGCCTGTTGCGTACAGTTATTGACACATACACCACAGCCAAAGCATGCACCCTTTTTTTTTTCCCAGGTGTTGTGTGTTATTTTTAGGGCATTAAAGGGACAGACTTCTGCGCAGATTCCACAATGTGTACAGGCATCTGGGATGAATACTGGTCTGCTGCTATGATGGATCCGAAGTTTTGTTTCTTTTGTGACCCCACCCATTCCAAAGTTTTTTATTGCACCTCCCATGCCGGTGGCCACATGGCCTTTGACATGAGACCAGGCAAAGATATGAGTAGCTTGGTGAAGATGCTGTGCAACGGTATAGGGGCGATTTTCAATAATGACATCTTTTCCCGAATCGTCGATGATAGTGGGGCAGCCGATGTCTTGTTCTCCGAATCCATGGTCATTGGCGAGTTTTTGGTATCCTTCAATAGTATGTCGTTTAGCGTTGTAGGCAACCGTAGTATCATAGAGGTAGGGTTGGGCATTCATGTGCTTAAGGAGTTTTATCGCCTCGTGTACATCGTGGGGGTGAGGAAAATATTTGTTTCCATGTTCACCCATATGGATTTTTATTGGTACCTGTTTTTGTGAAAAATCTGCGATGTTGAAGTAGCTAATTGCTTGGGGTAATTGTTGAATATTGGTGAAGTAGATTATGGTATTCATCCAATGACTTTCTCCCATTTTTTTAGATCCATAACGGATCCAAGGGTTCCCCCGTTTTTTATTTCATGTCGGAGGCGGTTTTCATGTTCACGAACATCGCTGGCTCGATTAGCGATTTCTTGGGCTTTTTCTTGTGGTACTACAACAACTCCTGAGTCATCACCAATGATCCAATCACCGGTTCGTACGAGTTGGTTGCCACAGTGTATTTCTATTTCGCATTCACCGAATCCCTTGGGTTCACCAGCTGCAACGGCGATATGGCGTGAAAAGATTGGAAAATTTAAGGAGATGAGGTCATCGAGATCTCTGACGGCTCCATCGATGACGATACCTGCGAGGTTTCGTTGTTTTGCACTCCAGGTAGCAAGTTCGCCCCATACCGCTGTGGTGCCTTGTTGTGCATCGATAACAATGATGTCTCCTGGTTGTGCGGAATCAATTGCTTCGACGGGTTTTGCCCAATCTCCATCAAGAGTTCTGACGGTATAGGCTCGACCTACCATGTGAAATCCTAGTTTAATTGGTCGTATTCCAACCATCATTCCTTTTCTATGTAATGCATCTGAAATATTGGGTGTTGAGACTTTTTGAAACGCCTCATAAAGATGGGTTTTATCATATTTTTTATATAGTTCTGTCGCAATTTTTTGTTGATGCATGATCGCTTTTTTTATGGTTCTGGTTGCTTCGGTAACCTTTTCTGCTTTGGTGATAGCGCCGCCAATAATTATGATTTGGGCGCCGGCTTTTATGACATCAACAACGGTTTCACTGTTGAGACCGCCTGCTACTGCTATGGGAATGGATGTTTTTTTATGGAGATCAGTAATGAGGGAATGGGGTTTTTGTCCAATCATTTGTTGATCAATTCCTGTGTGTGTACAGATATAATTTATACCGATTTTTTCGAGTTCTTGGGCGCGTTGTATCGGGTTGGGTGTGCCAAGAAGATCGACCATGATTTTTACACCATATTTTCGGGCGGCCAGTATTGCTTCTTGTATAGTAATGGTATCTGCAACTGCTAAGAGGCAGATGATGTTTGCTCCTGCTTTTGCTGCTATTTCAGTTTCGAGTGAGCCGGTGTCCATAGTTTTCATATCGGCGACAAGGGTATGATGTGGATGTCTTTTTTTTAGCTCTCTAATGATGGACATGCCTTCTGATTTTATAAGTGGTGTTCCTGCTTCGATCCAATCTGCGCCTCCTTCGATAGCTTGCTGGGCGATTTGTAATGCTCGGGGGCCATTGATGAGGTCGAGGGCTACTTGCAGGATGGGTTGCATAACCGCTGAATATGCCATGTTCTATTTAAAACGTCATGTAACACAATGTATGACAACATCATATTTGGGGGATCTCGGAAAAATAATATAGAGGGTTTTGAAAAACCCCTCATAGAAACCTCTATATGATCATCAACCATTCCTTATACATAAGGAGTGAGGGATGATGAGTTTTAACAAATTTATTCTCAAGCAACAGTATCAAAAAGTGAAGGGACTTGGAGACCGTCTTGAATTGATGAAACAACAGATCGATTGGAAACCATTTATCCCACTAGTGAAGAGT
>JAHJFH010000324.1 GCA_018824925.1 Thermoplasmatota archaeon | reverse complement strand
CAAATACAAGGAGAATACCCAAAAATCGATAACGGCAGCCTACTCTGCGGTGGTGGAACAACTACTAGCCCCTACGGATTAACAATTCTTGGGTCAAACGTAAGCTACACAGACTTTGACAATGGCATCATCGAAGCAGATATTTATCCATCAACAAATACACTCCCAGAAATATCTTTCAGGGGTAACTCCTCCAACAACACGGGTTACAAAGCAAGATGGGACTGTCGTACCGGTAGTGAACCTCCCTGGTTCAAACCCCCCTACAATGGCTGGGCTCAATTTGGCACTAGCATAACCCGATTTGGTCAGGCCAATCAATGGCAAGAAATCAGACTCATCATCAATAACACCAACTTTAAAATCTATTCCAACAACATACTATATTCACAAGTGAATGATACTGACTATGCATCAAAAGGAGAAATAGCTCTTATGAATCATTATGGAAGTTACTCACGCTATGATAACATCCGTGTGCGAAAATATGCAGTTGAAACCCCCCAAATATATCTCGGATCTGAACAAGAAGCCTAAACCAGATTCTCCTCATATACCTGATGATATTGTTTATATATTACTTCCTTATTCGGGTGTTCTATGGCATTGTGGCAAGGACAATCCCGACGAAGTTTAACCGGTCGTCGATACAGATATAATCGAAGTAAACGCAAATTTGAAATCGGACGTGAACCACATCTAACCACTATTGGTACCGTCAAAACTAAACAAATACGTACTCGTGGTAATAACCATAAAATACGAATCATGACTACCAATCTTGCCTATGTTATTGACCCTAAAACTGGAAAAACTACACAAACCGAAATTGTCTCAGTTATTGATAATGCCGCTAATTTAAACTACATTCGTCGAAATATTATGAACAAAGGCGCAATAATTGATACCAAACTTGGAAAAGCACGGATTACTTCACGCCCTGGACAATGCGGCAGCATCAATGCCATTCTTCTCTCATAATTAGCCAGAATACTATTCGGTGAATTAAATGGCTTCTCGTGGTGATAAAACATTTGTAATATGGCCCTCGTATTTTGATAAAAATCTAACAAGAAATAAGGGTAGAAAAGTCGCACAGAAACACGCGGTAGATAAACCACAACTTGATGCGCTTATAAAAGCAGCCCGTTCCCTTAACCTGAATCCGCATGTTGAAAAAGAAGCGGCTCATCCATCACGCCCTTATCTGCATGAGGGTCGGATACTAGTGGATAAACAAAAATCCAAATCAGAGATTTTAAAACAAATAGCTCAACGAATTTAAGCTATTCATAATTATATTTAATCCTTCCACATCGGATCCTCTTTTAACACTTCCACTTTTAAAATCAGATCTGTATGCATTTTCGGAAGATTAAGCATCATTCCCATTCTATTATCATAAAACAAGAAAAAGGTATCCTGAACAATATTTAATCCAGTTCCACGTAATGTTCTTAGAAAAACATAGAGATCTTTTAACTCATGTTCAGTAGGGCGTGAAAAATTGATAAACTGAGAAAGAGAATCAATGATAATCATATCAGGATTGGCTTTTTCAATTCCATAGGATATGATATCTTTCATTTCTTGAAGATTTGAAGGTGGTTTATGGTAAAGACAATCATCAACTTTATCTTCTGATGGAAACGCAAAGCCTGATACACAGTCAATGAAAAACATTTGTTTTTCTTTCAATTCCTTTTGTTGAAGTGCAAGTTTCATAAAATCGTAACTGCGAGTTAATGAAATATAAAGGGTTGAGAGAAAATGATTTAGTCGGGTCATATTTAAAATATCGATGATATCAGTAAATTCAATAGAATTATGAGTGATAAGAACAATACCTCGAATATCTTTCAGGATGGTTGAAATATCATTATGGACTTCTTTCCAATAATTGATACTTATTACTTCTTCATCCATCAGATATCAACCACTATGATAATTTTTTTTAAAGGTTTTTTTTCACTGCTTCAAGCAGTTCATCTAATTCAAATGGTTTGGTGATATATTGCACCACATTTCCCATTTGTTTAAGTTTTTTCTTTTCCTCTTCAGAAAATTGTATAACCGTAAGTAATACTATTTTTGGGTTGACTTCTTTTGTTCTTAATTTTTCAAGGATTTCTTTGGTGGTTAGTCCAGGCATCATAACATCAAGGGTGACAATATCTGGATGAAATTGCTCAACTTTATTGAGAAATTCAGCACCATTTTGTGCTATCTCTGTGTCATATCCTTCTTTGTTCATCATCAGATTGAGCATTTCTCGAAGATCGGGTTCATCATCGACGATCATGATTTTTGTCATTAGTAACAACACCACCATTTATTAGATGAATATCTTAATACTTTTGTAGATTATGTATGTTTCCCTCTGCTGATGATTATTTTCTCAAAATCAGGCATGTGGTAATCTTTATTTTTAAGATCAAAGATATCGATATCTTTGAATCGTTGTTCAATGTTTTTTACTGATTTCAATGGTAAACTGAACTGAACAGATGCTCCTTTTCCTTCAACATCGGCTACCCAGATGTTTCCACCATGGGCTAGTACGATGCCTCGTGAGATTGAAAGTCCAAGACCCGCTCCACCAAATTTTCGATCTACGCCAGAATCTACCTGATAAAACGTCTTAAAGACCTGTTCTTTTTCTCGTTCAGGAATGCCCTCTCCGTAATCACGTACTTCAAGCTCTACCCTTTTGGAATTAACCCAACCGTTTACTTCTATATTTGAATTAGGTTCAGAAAATTTTACAGCATTATGTAATAGGTTAATAATTACTTGTTTAATTCTATCTTTATCTATAGTTAACGTTGGTAGATCATTATCAAGATATAGTTGTATTTTGATATTTTTTGTATCAGCGAAGGATTGCATTGTTTCTACTACCTCTTTTGCTAGGGTGGAGATATCTGTTGGGTTCGGAAGAAATTTCATTGTTCCTGATTCCAAACGTGAAATGTCAAGAATATCTTGAATAAGATTATCTAGCCGGTTGGTATTCCGTAACACAATATTAAGTGCTTTTTTCTGCTCCTCAGTGATGTTACCTAGTGTTTGTTTCATTATCATTTGTATGTATCCTTTAATTGCAGACATCGGTGTGCGTAGTTCATGAGACGTTACATTAAGGAAATCTGATTTTACACGATCCAATTTTTTCAGTTTAATATTTTGTTGTCTTATTTTATCTTCAACTCTTTTTTTCTCAGTGATATCACGGATTGTTCCTTGAAAACCAGTTACCTTCCCCTTTTTGTTTTTTATAACGGCTGATGTGATAAGGGTATTAATGATACGGCCATCTTTCTTTCGTAAATTGACAGAATAATCTTTTGTGTATCCCTGTTGCTCAATTATTTGTATATGTCTTTTCCTATCCTCAGGATTTTCATAATGTTCCGATACTCCAATTTTTAGTAGTTCATCTTTGGTTTTATAGCCGAGAAGTTCCATCATAGCATCATTACCCTCAATCATTCTACCCTCTTTTGAGGTAATGAACGTCGCATCTCTCGATGTTTTAAAGAATCCACTGTATTTCTCCTCATTTTCTCTCAGTTTTTCCTCTGTTATCTTCCGATCGGTGATGTCACGAAATATACCACGGGCACTAACAGGTTTACCATCCATATAACGACAGTTGATACTTCCTTCAACATCTATTTTCCCGCCATCTTTAGTCTTAAACGTAGCTTCGACCCTATCAATGTTTTCTCCGGACATAATGCGCTTGAACGTTTCCATGCAATGATCCTTTTTCTCGGTATGAATGATGTCGAAAATATTTAGATCGACGATTTCATCTTCGTTATAACCAAGGAGTTCTTTCCACGCACGATTCACATACACAAAAGAGCCATCAGGATTAACTGACTGGATAAGATCATGGGCATTTTCAAAAAGATCGCGATACCGCTCCTCGCTTACTATAATTAGTTGCTCTGCTTTCTTACGTTCAGTGATGTCTCTGAAGAACCCTACATTACATTTTTTTCCATCAATTAAAGTTACAGTCGTATTAATATCTGCATATATTATCATCCCATCTTTTCTTAAACATGGAATATCTTCGGCTAATGTTTTTTCCCCTTTTGCCTGAATTTCAAATTCAGATATAACCTGTTCTAAACTATCTTTTGGATGAATATCGTTCAAGCCCATCTCTTTCAATTCATCTTCACTATAACCCAACATCTTGCATAACGCTGGATTAGCATATCTGAATCTCTTTGTTTCAATATCAGCTATAAGTATCCCATCAGCACTGGTTCTGTATAACGCTTTGTATTTTTCTTCTGATTCTTTTAATGCCTCCTCTGTCTTCTTACGCTCGGTGATATCTTGCAGTAATATTCCTATCCTTTCTTCTTCTTCTTCTTCTTCTTCTGCTTTTTTCACAACGAACGAATTAACACTAAAGTTCCGACCTTTGATTTCCAGTTCTTTTATCTTGCTATCATTATCTTGTAGCTGTTCCTTAAAAGCATTAAATATCTCGGCAGATATTGCTTCTCTTAGATTTTTTGAAATATACTCATTTTTATTTTTTCCAAAAATAGATACGAAAGAATTGTTTACATATTCAACCTTATTTCCTTTAACAACCATTATAGCATTTGGATTACTTTCAATAATATTTTCATTGTATTCCTTCAGAAATCTAATTTCTTGTTCTGATTTTTTCTGCTCAGTAATATCACGGATGATCGCAAGAGGACATATTTTTCCATTCCATCTTGTTTTAGTGGTTATAAATTCCGTAAGCACTTCTGTACTATCTTTTTTCACAATGATGCGCTCGTATTTTTTTATATGAGGTTGGTTCCCCATTCTCCGCTTCATTATTTGTTCGTATTTTTCCTTGTCCTCAGGACGCGTTAACTCGTTAAATCCATTCATACCAACCAATTCATCTGCGTTATAACCTGTTATTTTCGTGAGTTCGTCGTTTACATATGTTATTATCCCACTGCTATCAGCTATTATAAGGCCAACAGGGATGTTTTTAGATACATCTATGAAGCTTTGTTGCTGCTCCCGAACAGTCATCTCCAACTGCTTATGTTCAGTGATATCTCTAACTATGCTCAAAAAACCTACAGTTTTACCGTTCTTTCTAACAGGGCGGGTACTCACTTCAACATGAACGATATGGCCCTCTCTATGCCTAACCTCTAGCTCTAATAGATCTATCGTTTTACCTCTTATAGCATCTTTAAAAAGCTTAAGCATTTTTGGCATATCCCTCACCCCAAACCATCCAAGTCTTAGGAAATTTTTACCTATTATTTCCTCAGGTTTGTAACCAAAAAGATCATAGCTTCTTCTGTTCACAATAACTATCTTGCCGTGTTTGTTTACATATATAATCTCATCGCTGACATTTTCGAATAGTGTACGATATATCTCGCTGTCAGGTGGCTCCCTCACAGTTTGCTCATGGGAAGCACTATCACATACTCTCTCTTTTTTTTCTGTAGCATCATCTTCAGCAAAACTAACTGTCTCATCTGGTACATTATCAGATGCTTCCTTTTGCGTTTCTAACTCTTCATAGGCACCCTGAACCTTGCTTTGAAATAACCCGAGATATTCTGCTTCCCTTAACTCCTTTACAATATCAGGTTCATCTCTCATTGAACCATCCCCAAAACAATCTATTAAAAATTTTTAAACAATTAATAATTGCAACATTTTTGCTAATAATACAATATCTTGGTGCAATACCCATCTGTTATCCCGCCTAGTAAAGACCATAAGAAAGAATCATGTCTTATTATAAAACTATAATGGTGATCAAAGTTGCATTACTGCAAAAGATATATTATGAAATATTTTTTACCAGAAGTTGAGGCAATTAACTCTTCATTTCTTCTAACAATTTCTCTGGAATTGGTCTGAAACTATACTGTTTTTGTTGTTTTAAATGCCGTTTGATTCCTTGTTCACTTTGTTGAACGATTTTGGGGTATTTTTAGGTTTTGAGAATAAATGTTTTACAATGCTTTCAATCACCATTTTGTGAAATATATAAACAATAAAAGACCTACCAGTGTCAATCAGATGTGAGGGAACTACAGCATCCCATCCTCATTACCTCCTACGCTTCCCCCCTCAGAGTATCAAACTATCTGATTTATAAAGAGGTGTTTTAGGACAAAATTATATTGGATTGAAAAACATGGAAGAAATAAAAGTGGAAAAAAACAAAGCCGATACAATTGGGATACATCAAGCATGTTGGCATCTAAGGAGAAATCCCATTTGATGAATATATCCCTCAATTATATGCATGGGTGAAGGAGTGCAGTCAGTAAAATAATGAGGCTTAATGGTGAAAGTCCATTCATGAGAGTTGGCTATTTGCTCGTGTAGTTATATCAGAATTTCATTTCAGGTGACTAAATTGATGTACGCTCTGAAGTAAAAGTGCTTGTGCGAAGTGCGAGCAACTTATCAGGTCGTAACATAAAGCGAAAGTTGCAGGGTCATAAACGGCCTACTCTGTATTATAATCCTAACTATAGGTTAAAGTAACCCTATAGAGATAGTAGGTATGCTAGAATGGGGCTTGTGTGCAATCCAGGTGTGGGGGTGGCTTTGACTGAGCCGATGGGCCTTTACATTTGATGCTATATAGTGCGATAAGTCTACGTACGGAATTATAGAGGGCTTGCTGGAAACATGAGGGTGAGAATCCTGATACCTATCTATGTCCTGCAAAGGCTAGATTAATCCATACTGCGCCAGCCTGCTACTCTCCAAAGAAGGTGAAACCAGGATTTAAAATGATAAGCATATATCATGATAATCCAGAAAAGGGAGAGACTTCCTAATGAATAGAGAAGTGAAATAGGTATTCCAATTAAAGGAACTGCAGCACCTGATAAAGAAATCAAAATTAAAGAACTTCCTTCGATGGAAGTTGCTGTTATCAAACACATAGAACCCGCGAGTGAATACAGAGAGACTTATTAGTAACTAGGTGAATGGATGGAGGAAAATGGTTACGAATGGGAAGGTCCCGCCATGGAAGTACGTACAAAGAAACCAAAGGTTGCCAGTAATGAAACGATGATCTGTACTACCGTTCAAGCACCTGTTAAGAAGAAATAAATACATTGCCTCATATATTTTGGATATACCTTCAAAATTGAAATTTTCTCATGTATTTATCATCACCCCATCATATATTTAATAGATTTTTTTCTTTAAGTAATCACTTAGGTTTAAATAATAATGATAGTTAATTAATAGCATTAACATAGTATACTTAATTATTTTATTCATAGTTTTTGAGAATGCTTAGTGTCATAGCATGATTAAAATACGATAAATGCTATTACTCCATCGGTGCAT
>JAHJFH010000323.1 GCA_018824925.1 Thermoplasmatota archaeon | reverse complement strand
ATGAACTAATAATCCTAGAGCATGACCTGTTGAATGTATAAACTGACCTCTGTATTCTGTTTTGTCGATATAGGTCTGTACTTTCTTATGAATTTCCTGCGCTTTTGAACCGGGGCGTATGGTATCAAAAGCCTGTTGTTGCGCAGCTAGTATAGTCTCATGCATTGTAGTATGTTTTGCAGATGCGTGATCTTTTACAAAGGTTCGTGTCAGGTCAGCATTGTATCGTTGATAGGTAGCCCCAAAATCACAGACGACTAAATTTCCTGGTTTTATCTTCGTGTCGCCATGCGTGTAATGGGGTTCTGCGGAGTGGGGGCCAAAACTACTGATTGTTTCAAAAGCTGGATGTGATGCACCATTTTTTTGTAGATAATAATCAATTTCTGCGGCAAGTTCTGTTTCTGTCATATCATCATGTAAAAGTTCAGGGATTTTATTTTGAATTTTATCGGTGATTACACATGCTTGTTGAATTTTTGATAGTTCTGTGGAGTCTTTAATTAACCGGTTTTTTTGTAAGGAGTCTGAGATGTCTATGAAGGTATGTTTTGGGAAGGATTTGATGAGGTGTTCATAGTCGCTATGCCTGATTCGTTGATAGTTGATCCCGATGTGCGTAACTGTTTTGAGTGCTTTTGTTAATTGCTGTTCTAAGTCTTGGTTTGATGTATAGATATGTAGTTCGGCTTTAGTGTGTTTCGCACTTTCTTCTTCAAGTTGTGAAACGAATAGTTCTTTTGTTCCATCTGGATAAATGAGGGCATATGCTCCTTCGAAGAGGCCATGGGTGAGGTCGGTGAGGTAGAAAAAATTTTCATCAATAGTTGGTTCTCCCGGGTTTTTTATTAGAAGTGTTTGAATGGTGTCTGAGAGAGTGGAAAAGAGTCGTGATATTCGTTGCATTATGTCTCACTCTGTGTGTATATCATGCTGATACTATTTAAGAAAATAAGGTAGGAAAGAAGAAATGGGGGGTGATAGTTAGTTGTGTAGTCTACTTGGGCTCATCTCTTTTTATGATGAGTGTATTAAGTTCCGCTAGATCGTTTTTGATTGTTGTAACTTCTTTCATTTTTTCTTCTTCGAAGCTTTTTAGGATGGTTGGAAGGTCAGATGTGAGTTTGTATATATGTACGGGTCGTCCTTTTCCTTTCTTTTTTATGTCTCGTTTTTTTGCCCATCCACGCCGGCGGAGCTCTTGCATTGCTACGCTTACTTCTGGTTGACGAAGATCAGCACCTTGTTCAACATCGGCGGAGCGACATTCTTCAACTTGTGATATGTAGATGAGTGTTTTTGCTAGGTTTTTTGGCATCCCAAGATCAGAGAATAGTTGGACTGCTTTCTGATCCTTATCATCCAACACAAATGACCGCTTGCGTTTCATACTTTCTCCTCGCGAATAAATCAATTTGAATGTATTTATAATTTTCCAATTTTCTCAAAACCGTTTTTTATATGGCTTGTGATTATTTAAGTTTTTTTATTTTTATCCCACTTTCTTCAATCATTTCTTTAGCGAGTTGATCAGGATATTCACCAGCATATATAATTTCCTTAACACCTGCGTTTATTAACATCTTGACACAAACGACACAGGGAGTGTCGGTACAATATATGGTCGATCCTTCTATAGATATACCAAATACTGCGGCTTGGATGATTGCGTTTTGTTCCGCATGTAGTCCACGACAGAGTTCATGTCGTTCACCCGAAGGAATTCCTTGGTTTGAGCGAAGGCATCCTACATCGTCACAATGTCTCATACCTTTTGGTGCACCATTATAGCCCGTGCTTAGGATATGTTTATTTTTGACAAGAATTGCTCCCACTTTTCGTCGTTGACAGGTACTACGTTTTGCGACGACATGGGCCATTTCCATAAAATAGGCATCATAGGATGGTCTGCTCACTGCAATCTGCTCCTGCATAATTTCCATAGACGCATGGTGATATCTACATAAAAAAGTATGTGGTAAACATCCTAGGTTTTAGAATTATTTTTGTAAGGGAACATTGATTTCTTGTAAATCATGAGGCACATAAGAAGCAGTAAAAACATCTCGAGCATCTGTTTCGATAGTTTTTTTGGTGAGATAACGAGGGCTGATATGAATAAGATAGAGCTGTTT
>JAHJFH010000322.1 GCA_018824925.1 Thermoplasmatota archaeon | reverse complement strand
GTGATGGCATGTATCCTCCGGGATCATCATTTTTATTCTTCAAATTCGTCGGTGACCTCTTGAAGGGAGGTTATGACTTTGTCCAGGGGTTTTATAAGTTGTAGTGCCTTCATTTTGCTTCCTTTAAGTTTTAATCGGTTTTTTAATAATGCTAACCCCATGCTCATTTCGCCTTGTATAATACCTTTGAATGTCCCATATCCTGCCCGGATGACAAACTGGGCTTCTTTGTTTTCAAAGGTAGGGTCAGATCCTGCCTCAAATTCAGTTAATTTCCCTTTGTCAAGGCAAAGATAAAAGTACATAGTCGTGTCGTCTGGTGGGACGTGTTCGATAACGTTAAGCAAAGTAGTGCTAACGTTTTTTAGATCCGCTGTAGGATCAAGTTTATCATTCATGTATTTTTTTCCTAATTCTATCCATTCTTGTGTTAGGAATTTTACCATCTTATGTTCACTCCCCTAAAATACTTCCAATTAATTCTTTAAATAACAGTTGTTCATCTTTTGAAATAGCCTTTGGTATGGGATAGAGAATATGTTCCTTTCTGAAGAGGCCTTTGAAATAGAAATGAAGATCTCCAATAATACCATCCATCATAAGCGTCCTTTCAAGGGTTTCAAGAATTGCTTTATTGACTCTTTTGGTTGCTTCAGGATTATTATGATCATAATAATAGTCATATTCTAAGACACAAAATTTTCCATGTTCAAAGAAATTGATGTAACCAAGAGCGTGTTCATGATGATATTTTTTACCAACTTCTGAGAGCATATCCACAAAACCAAGGATGATTTTTTTATCTGCTTTAAGGACGCCACCCCTGGGGATAAACATGCGCTGTCGTAATAATCGTGATGGAAGTATTCGGAAAGCATGGAGCCATACCACATTAGTCATATGGGGTTGTGCGTAGATTTTTGTGAAAAAATCCCTGAGATCTGGATCAAAGACTTGTGCAATCTGTGCTGGTGATGCATCTAGTGCTTTTATCAGATGTTCTCGAATTGGTCCAGTAAAAAGTGCTTTGAGAGGGTTTTCTTCCTCAGATAATATTTTCAGAAATTCACTTTCTTTCAGTTTTGAAAATCGTGGTGAACCAAGTATGAGGGTTTTCATCATGGCACTGTCAATAATGACGTCTACCATATCTTCAATGATTTTTCGATCAAGTTTATGACATACAATCGCAACAACATAATTGAGTTTCATGTAGTGTTCTGCGATATATTCAAAATCATTTGCGATTTTCTGTGTTGGAGAAATAAATTCAGAAAGATATTTTCGTGACATAATTACTAATGATAATCCGATGTCTCGTTTTGCTAGATAAGAACCGAAATCGACGGCATCCGCAAGGTTTTCAAAGGGCACCATTACTGCATCTTCATCCTTAAAAACCGGGTATAACTTCACGGTTGCAGATGTCACAATGCCGGGGGGCGTTAATTTAATACTGGTAAGACCGTGCTCGGCGGAATAAGGATTTTTGATATCTATATCGCTTTGATGAAGGATATTTCCTTCTTCATCAACAAGCTCTACATCGATGTAGTTATCTGTTGCCCAGCCATAGGTGTTTCCCCAGGTGGTACATATACCCGTTGATGCAAGGTTTGCACAGATATGGGCACCTGCTTCAGCAACATTAACCCTAAGTTCATGTTTATATGCCTCTTTCTGGAGGTCAAACGCTGTTATCCCTGCACCAACAGTTGCGATTTGATTAGCAGGATCAACATCAAGGTGGTTGAGTCGTAAGAGATCTATGATGATACCGTGTTCTAAACCAATTGCGGTGCTTAGTACCGTGGTTAGAGTGTAGGAAAGCATAGTGCCACCACTACGAGGCATATATGGGATGTTGTGTTTATTAGCATACTTAATAATTTGTGCGACTTCTTGGGTAGTTTTTGGCATGACGACATAATAATTAAGGGGCGTATGTGGTGGAATGATGGATTTAACGTAGGCTGTTTGAATAACGGGGTCATTGGTTGCCCATTGTTCTCCAACAATTTGTTGGAGGGCTTTTACCGTTTCATCTGCTGATGTTTTTTTAAGCTTTTTTGGATCAAGTGTATTCACATATTCTTTAAGAGCAGCTGCCACTTTTTCTGGCCGGAGTTGGGTGATAAAATTACATTGTTTATCGCACATACCACATAACGGACAGGCATTTACAATATCAACTAATTTCTCTGTTGGTTGTAGAGTGCCTGCTGCTAAGGCTTTCACAATTTCCATACGTCCCTGCGGCCAGTATGCTAAGAATCCATGTTTTTTTCCTGCGGGACACAAACCAGATCCAAGGAAATCGATTTTACACATCCCGCAATGGGTACCCTTCTCAGCAATCGTTAAAACACTTTCTAATGTCATTAGATACTCTTACCCCCAGATTGATATTAACATGCGTAGAAAAGAGGTTACAGTTTATATGATTTATGTCCCTGATTATAAACAAAAATAATACAAACATGGGGTATCAATTATCCCAAGAAGATGCAAATTTATATCTCACTTAAAAATATTGAATAATTTTTTTGGATTTATTTACGTTATATTTTTTATTTGATATTTCGGAAGGGTGAAATTGACTATTGTTCCTTTCCCCATTCCTTCACTTTCTATGTAGATATATCCTCCATGGAGTTCCACAATTTTTTTACAGATTGAAAGACCGAGACCGCTACTATTGAAATCATGACGACTCCAATCAGCTTTATAGAATTCATCAAACATATTTTCAAGTTGCTCTGAGTTCATTCCAATGCCAGAATCTTTGAAGGTAATCGATACATAATTGTCTTTTTCTTCGGCAGAAATCTCTATAATACCTGGTCCTTTGGTATATTTTATAGAATTACTGATAAGATTTGTGATGAGATCGTTGAAATGTATTTTATCTATATTAACACGGATTGTGGGAGATATATGATTATGGATGATTATGCTATTTTGTTCAAATATTTCGGAATTATTCTCTAAAATTTTATTGATTTCAGGTAAGAGAGGGGTTTCATTGAAAAATAGCTGCATATTTGTGGAATTGAGTTGGGCAAGTTTTATGGTTTTCATAACCATGTTTTTCATGTAATCTGTATTTCTTAAAATGATTTCAAATAATTCTTTACGTTTTGGATCTTGTTCATCTTTTGCTAGAAACGGTATGAGATTAATGAGGGGGCTAAGAGGGGTTTTCAGATCATGTCCGAGTTGGTTAATAAATTCATCTTTTTGTTTTAAAAGATGTTCTACGTCTTTGGTTCGTTCTTGTACCTTTTTTTCGAGTTCTTCATTAAGGGTTTTTAAATGTTCTTCTGCGAAACGTAGTTGCTGTTCGGTTTCAATTATTTTTGTGATATCTCGATAATCTTCGATAACACCAATTATTGTACCATCTTTATCCTTGTATGGAGATATCATTGCTAGGCAGGGGATGTGTGTTCCATCTTGTGTTTGCATTATTCGTTCTTCTTGAAAACTTTCTCCGGTTTTGAGTATTTTTCTAAGTGCACATTGTTCGGTTTCACAAAATTCTGATTTGAACAGATCTTTACAGCGAAGATTTTGTGCCTGTTCTTTTGTTACCCCCACCATTTTTGCTAACGTATCATTCATGGTAATGATTTCTTTTTTAAGACTGACGATGCGTATACCATCTGCTGCTCCGTTGAGAATATAATCTGATTCATTTTTTGCTTGCTGTAATTTCTTTTCTGCTTCTTTTCGCTCACAAATATCTCGAATAATGCCTATCGCATGCCATTGTTGTTTGATTTTTACTGATGATAACGAAAGTTCTATAGGAAATTCTTCCCCATTTTTTCTAAGGGCAACAAGTTCTAGAGTTTTTCCAACCGCGGGACCATTACCCGTTTGTTGAAAGTGGGTAAAACCTGAAGTGTATGCGGTATAAAAGTGTGAAGGGGCTAAAAAGCGGTGAAGCTGCTTGCCTAGTGCTTCTTCTGGGGTATAGCCAAATATATCATTTGCTGCTTGATTCCAAAAAGAGATATTGCCATTATTATCCATCATGATTATAGCATCTTTAGCTGAGGTCGTTATCGTTCGTATTTTTTCTTCACTTTCTTCTAAAGCTTCTTTAGTTTTTTCTATTTCAGATATGTCAACAAAGCTATCAATAATATATTTAATTCCATCAAGATAAACAGAGGAGACTGTTTTTAAAATAGGTTTTTTTTCACCAGATGCCGTGATAAGAATGCGACGTGAATTATTGACTGTTTCCTTTAAATCCGTGATTGGGCATTTGCCAACTTCGGATGGACAGATGAATTTATGACAGATATTTCCAACGATTTTCTCTTGTGGCAGACCGATTAAATGAGCGGCAAAAGGATTTACATCTACGATAGTATGAGAACTTGCTTCAATTAGTACAATTCCTGCTTGAAGATGTTCTAAGATAGCACGTAGTTTATCTTGTTGATTATCAATTTTTTTTTCAGCTAATTTTCGTTCGTTAACATCTCGAAGAACGACTAAATCTGCTTGTGCACCTTGATACGAAATTATGGTAGCATTTATTTCATAGTAAAGTTTTTGTCCTTCTTTTGTTAACACCTCAATTACATAGGGGTTGATGGTTTTTCCCAGCATACGTTTTGTTAGGTTTTTTAGAAGTAGTGTCTTGCCTTTAGCAGTAATTAATTTTATATTAAAAAAATTTTTTCCAATTAAATCGTCCTTGGTATAATGGGTTATGGTTTCGACTGCATTATTGATCCAAAGTAATTTTCCTTGTCTATTGACAATAACCACAGGATCTGCGAGAAGATTAAGTACATCATGTATGCCTAATGTTGTCAGGTTGTCAAGATTATCAGGTCGAGATTTTTTTGTTTTTTCATATAGTTTCCCTTCTAGTTCCTCTTGTCGCAGCTGATCTATAATTTCTGGTTGAAGGTGCATACCATCCTCTGGGTAATATTACATATAACAATGATGCCATAATAAATATTTTGATTTAATTGTTATGAGTGTTACAAATAAATGGTTATCAAAAATATTCTATGCTTAACGGTAGTTTTTATTAGTAACATAATGTATTTTATGATTTTTAAAATATGAAATTTTATCAGATAATTAAATTATATAAAACGAAATGCTCGAACAGTATAAAAAGAGTTCATTAGTCATCGGTTTTTCAGTTATAAAAAATATTTATCTTAGTAAGAAATTATAGAGGGTTTTGAAAAACCCCTCATAGAAACCTCTATATGATCATCAACCATTTCTCATACATAAGGAGTGAGGGATGATGAGTTTTAACAAATTTATTCTCAAGCAACAGTATCAAAAAGTGAAGGGACTTGGAGACCGTCTTGAATTGATGAAACAACAGATCGATTGGAAACCATTTATCCCACTAGTGAAGAGT